>JAZKXQ010000035.1:0-9983 GCA_045611725.1 Oscillospiraceae bacterium | reverse complement strand
TGTAAGTAAAGAATCGGCTGACAAAATTGAAAATTCAATGCAACTTATCCACGACTTTACAATTCAAATTGAAAAGCAGATAAAAAGCACCGAAAAGGTTATTAATGCGTGTAACGAAAATATAAAACAGTTTGAAGAAATTCTCAAAACAATTATGAATATTTCCGAAGAACAGGAATAATCTGCAATTGAATGAAAATCCCTGAGAAGATATTATCTCCTCAGGGTTTATTTTTTTATTATATTATTTTTTACAGATTACTGTATAACAGAATGACTATGAATATAAAATTCTTCCTGACTTGGTTGCCATTTCTTTTCCTTTGGAGGAAAGAGTTTATCAAACTTTTCAACAGCCTCAGTATCTTCACAGCATTCCTCAGCAGAACTGCCACGATAAAACCATTTTCTGCCGTCAAATACATTGGATTTCAGTTCTTTCACCAGCAAAGCACACGGATAAATATTGCCCTCAAGACAAATATTGTACTTTTTACAGCTTTTAAATCCGTGAACAACGTAATTATCAGGATTTCCAAAAATTACAACGGAGTCATACCCTGATTCCAACACTTTTTCAAACGAATGTTTAATCAGAGCCTTTCCATACCCCATTCTCTGATAATCGGGGTGAATACACACAGGGCCGAAAGAAACTATCTGTTTTTCCGTACCATTTTCATCTATGAGTTTAGATTTTGTGTACATAATATTCCCGATAATCTTCCCGTCTTTTTCGATAACAAAGTCGAGTTCAGGAATAAAATCCTCGTGATTTCTCATCATATGCACAAAGTAATGCTCACTGCAACCTGGAACGCTGAGATTCCAGAAAGCCTCTCTTGTAAGGTTTTCAACTTCTCTGTAGTCTGAAGATTTCTCCAGACGGATAATATAATTATTTTTATTCATTGTTTTTCCTCCTGAAAATTATTTAATTCTTAAACAATACCAGAAGGTTTAACGCTTGTATATGCAAACCCTCTGGTTTACAATACAATAGCCTTTCTAATGTAATTTGTCAAAAAAAATATTCTCCTTATAAAATTTATTGAGTAAAAATACTCTGCATTTATTATACAACAATTAACATCTTATGTCAACCTTATCAAATCATAAACAAGGAAAATTATTGATACAATTGACATAGCAACATAATATGCAAGAGTTTTTTTCTTTTTCTTTTCATCTTTCGCAAGACGGACTACATAGAAAATGTTTATTATGGAAAGCAAAGCCCATATTACTGCACTTGTAGTATCGTGATGAGTAATTCCGACTATATTAAGCACAAGAAGTACAATAACTGCAAGTGTCATAATTGCGACAAGAATAATACTTAACATAAATTACGTCCCCTTTTTTATTATGATTTTTTACGTTCCTTAACACTTTGTTTATTGCCTTTTTCATCAACAATATAGCAGTTATCAAGCTGTCTTGAAAGATTTCCAACAATACTTGCTCTGTATTCATTTCTAAGCTGAGTCTGTTCTTCCTTTTCAGCCTCTGTAAGTCCAAGAGTTTTTGATTTTCTTGCAAGTTCATTTATACGGTCAATTTTTTTCTGTTCCATAAAATAATTCTCCTTTTATTTAACTGTAAGTATTCCTCTGCCATCGGTTGCAACATAAATTCTTCCAGCCTCGTTAAAATCAGCACTTATTTTATTTATGCCCTTACCGAAAATATTTTCATCTGTACTCATTTTAGTCCACGATTTTCCATTATCTGTAGAATTATAAATTCCATATCCCTTATCGGAAACATTTCCTGCAATATAAACAACGGAAGACACACCATCAGAAGCTTTTCCGAAAGCCATACAATCAGCTGAAACTCCGTTTATCTTTTCAAAATTAACTCCTCCGTCAGAGGAAAAATAAACCTCATCACCGCAAAGCCATACATTTCCCTCTTCAAGAGCTGTATAAGGCTTCATATTTTCAGCTATTCTTGAACCTGTTCTATCAAAGGATTTTCCTCCGTCAGAAGATGAATAGAAAGAATTTTCAGAAACTGCATAAAACTTCATATTATTTGTCTTGTCGGCACATACAACAGCACCCGAAGGCAATCCCTCACATTCATACCATATCTGTCCGAAATCATCTGTCATTACAGGAGAAATTCCCTTATCATCGGGCGACCATATGAATGAATTTCCATCTGCTGATACTGAAACAGTTCCATTATAACAGAAAGAGCTATACCCCTCGGGCAATGAAGCTGTACTATACCACGTTTTTCCTCCGTCATCTGTAAAAAGAACAGGAGTCATTGAAGATTTCCCGTGTTCTCCGCATCTTACTGCAATATCTGATTTTTTCCACGCACAATCAATATCAACAGAATTACTTATATCGAAATCCAGAATATTATCTGAAATATTTTCGTAGGCAAAACCTCCCCACTGATTAGAAAGAACATAATTTTTTCCATCAGCAGAAACAATATCATCGGCTTCAATAACAGAAAGTCCGTTATTTATATCACTTACTTTAATTTTCAGTTCGCTGTTTTCATTATTGATAAGCTTATCAGTACCTTCAGCAGAAAAAACTCCATTTTCGGTAGCGAAAATAATTCTACTGCTATCAGAAGGGTCTATGCATATGGAAGTAATCCACGAGCCTAACTGATTTCCAAGTCTTTTTTCAAGCCATTCAGAAGAAGAAAAATCAAGCTGAAAATAATCGGCAGAAGAATCAAAAAAAGCAGACCAGTTTTCTCCTGCGTCATAAGATATGTAAATATTATCCTTTGGATAATGATAACCAAGCGTTGAGACTGCAATAACATTTGAATTCTGAGGACTTATAGCAATACTTCCATAACCACTTCCACTTGATGAATTTTTCGGAGTTATATCATTAAATTCTCCACTTTTTGTATTGTATGAATAAACAAAACCATTTCCAGGGTCAGGTTCGGGAGTAACATTATTATTGAAAATCATATAAATATTATCGTTGCCCGACATTTTCGCCTGTACAGGATAATAACCTGCAAGACCTGTATCTATTGCCTCCCACGATATTCCACCGTTTTCAGATTTATATAATGTGTTACCCTCAACATCAGCAACGCCGACATATATATTAAGAGTAGGACTTCCGAACTGACCCGAACCCTTATCAAATAAAACCCACATTATACCTATTTCAGCAGTATCCTGAGCGAAATTTCCGTATGCGTCAAAGGAAGGAACTACAGACCACGTTTTACCATAGTTAGAGCTTTTCCATAATCCTGCATTACGGCTTCCATAATATATTATTTTGCTGTCATTAGGGTCAACAGCAAGTCTTTCCCCACAGGCACGACCTGCAACATCGCCACCACATATAAAAGGAAAATCATATCTGCTCCAGGTTTCGCCATAGTCGGAGGAGCTGAAAACAGCACCATTTGAGCCATCATAAGAACCACATACCATATAAACTCTGTTAGGTTCTGTATTATCACATACAAGACTTTCAATACTCACAAAATCATTTTCTTCTGTTTTAAGAAAATCAGTTATTGAAACCCAGCTTTCAGATTTCTTATCATATTTAAAAGCACCACTTTTTTCAGTTCTTGCATACATAAGCCCATCTATACCCGTACTGCAAACTATCCCTGTAACGTATCCTCCACCATTTATTTTAAGAGTCTGCCATTCATAAGCAGTAGAAGTTTCATTCACAACAGCAGTCTGAACAGTTTCTTCCTGTATGGTATCACTCTCTTTATTCTGAAATTTTGATTTTATTGTATCTATATTAAATTCGCACGAAGTCATCATACAAGCAATATAGCATACGGAAAAAACCGAAAATATTCTTTTTTTTATATTCATTTAAAAAAGTCAACCTCCGAAATTATTCTACTATATAATAATAATCTAAAATTTATAAATAGTCAACTGTTTTATTTCATCATATTTAAAATATTCAAAACTGAAAAAATGCACTGTTTTTTTATTAAATCTGCTAAATATATATAATTATTGTTTATTGTAATCAGCGAGAAATTATGATATAATTTTAACAATAATTTATTTTAATAAGGAGATAGTATGAAAAAAGCCCTTAAAATAGCAACAATTGCAATATCTATACCTTCATTGCTTATACTGATAATATTTCTTCTGCTTTATAACGGAGTAATATGGCTTAATGCCCCAAGCGATGATATATACCCAGTAAAAGGAGTTGATGTTTCACATTATCAGAATGAAATTGACTGGGAAGTTCTTGCATCTCAGAATATTGACTTTGCATTTATAAAAGCTACCGAAGGAAGTGGTATGGTTGATGAATGTTTTGCATATAACTGGGAAAATGCTCATAAAACTCATCTTTATGCAGGTGCATATCATTTTTTCAGCTTTGACAGTTCAGGAATTACTCAGGCTGAAAATTTTATAAAAACAGTTCCTGTTAATGAAAATGCACTTCCGCCTGTAATAGACCTTGAATTTTACGGAGATAAAGCCTCAAATCCACCTACTGCCGAAGATACACATAAAATTCTTGATGCTTTAATTAATAAATTAAAGGAGCATTACGGAAAAAATCCGATTATATATTGCACTGAAACAACGTATAAAATGTATCTTTATGGATATTATGAAAATAACCCTATATGGATAAGAAACATTCTCCAGCCTCCTTCATTCCCTGAAAATGACAACAGAACGTGGACTTTCTGGCAGTATTCAAACAGACAAAAGCTTGATGGTTATAATGGTGAGGAAAAATTTATTGATATGAATGTTTTTAATGGCTCTGAAGAAGAATTTAAAACTCTTTTTCAGCTTTCATAACATTATTATGATTGACAATTATATGTCATTATGATAAAATTATTCTATGAAAGAAGTTTTTTCTTTCTTTTGGAGGTATCGCATATGTATCCTTTAAAGCTAAAGCCTGTATTCAAGGATTACATCTGGGGAGGACATAATCTCCACGACCATTTTAATATGCAGTGTAATAAATATACTGCTGAAGCGTGGCTTTTATCCTGTCATCAGAATGGTATGTGTCTTATTGAAAATAACTCATTTAAGAATATGCCCCTTAATGAATTTATAAGCAAAAATAAATGGGTTACAGGTTATAAATGCAGTGGTGAATTTCCTGTTATTGTAAAGCTTATTGACGCTAAGGATAATCTTTCTGTTCAGGTTCACCCCATAGGAAAAGAATGTAAAAATGAAATGTGGTACATTGTTGATTGTGAAAAAAATTCTGAAATTTTATATGGTCTTAAACAGGATATTTCAAAGCAGGAATTTGAAAAAAATATCAGAAACGATACAATTACCGAAGTAATGAATAAAGTTCCGGTTCATAAAGGCGATGTATTCCATATAAACGCAGGTACTCTCCACGCAATAGGCAAAGGAATCATTGTTGCTGAAATCCAGCAGAATTCAGATGTGACATACAGAGTATATGACTATAACCGAAAGGACAAATCAGGAAATTCACGTCAACTTCATATAAAAGAAGCTCTTGAAGTTATGGATTTCAAACGACCGACTGAAATTTACCATAAAACATATACTAAAGATAATGTAAAAATTCTCGATGAATGTGAATTTTTTAAAGTTTATGAAATATCCATTGAAGATGAATATTTAATATCAAATGATAAATCTTCATTTTCTCACATACTTGTTATGGAAGGCAGTGGAATTATTTCAGATTACTCGAAAATCTATGCCGAAAATTTTAAAAAGGGTGAAAGCTTTTTTCTATCTTCCGGTTGTGATTATATGATTAAAGGAAAATCAAAAATTATTTTAACGAAAGTGTAGGTATGATTGTTATGAAACATTATATTGGTATTGACCTTGGTGGAACAAATATTGTTGCAGGTGTTGTAGATGAAAATTACAGAATCATCACAAAGGCTACTACAAAGACAAACTGTCCAAGATCTGAAAAGGAAATTGCAGCTGATATGGCAAAGGTTGCTCTTGAGGCTATCAAGAAAGCTTGTCTTACAGTTGATGATATTGAATGGATTGGTGTTGGTACTCCTGGTATCGCAAACAGTGAAACAGGTATAATCGAATATTCAAACAATCTCGGATTTGAAAATACTCCAATGGTTGAATATATCAAGGAATACATTGACAAGCCTGTATTTATTGAAAACGATGCAAATGCTGCCGCTTATGGTGAATTTGTTGCTGGTGCTGCAAAGGGTGCAAACAATGCTGTATGTATCACTCTCGGCACAGGCGTAGGCAGTGGAATTGTAATAGATGGAAAAATCTATTCAGGCTTTAACTTTGCAGGTGGTGAAATAGGTCATACTGTACTTCAGGTTGACGGTGCACAATGTTCCTGTGGAAGAAAGGGCTGTTTTGAAGCTTATTCATCTGCTACAGGTCTTATCAGAATGACTAAGGAAGCTATGGAAAACGATAAGGAAAGCCTTATGTGGAAAATGACTGAAGAAAGAGAAGGCAAAGTTTCTGCAAGAACAGCTTTTGACTGTATGAGAGAGGGCGACAAGTCAGCTAAGGAAGTTACTGACAAGTATATCAAATATCTTGCAGCAGGTATCACAAATACTATCAATACTTTCCAGCCTGATATTCTCTGCATAGGTGGCGGAGTATGTAATGAAGGCGATGCACTTCTTGTTCCTGTTAAAAAGCTTGTAAAGGAAGAAGTTTACACAAGAAATTCTCCTAAGAATACTGAAATAGTTATTGCAAAGCTTGGCAATGATGCAGGTATTATCGGTGCAGCATTCCTTGGAAAAGCTAAGTAATAAAAAATTGGATTATTAAAATAAAAAGAGGTTGTAAAAATGAACAGTGATAATTTGAAATTTGGTGCTCAAAATGCTCCTCACAGAGCTTTATATCACGCACTCGGAATGACAAATGAAGAACTTGAAAGACCTATGATTGGTATTGTAAGCTCATATAATGAAATAGTACCAGGTCATATGAATATTGATAAAATCGTTGACGCTGTAAAGCTTGGAGTTGCAATGGCAGGAGGAAATCCTGTAGTATTTCCAGCAATAGCAGTATGTGACGGTATAGCTATGGGTCATAAGGGTATGAAATATTCTCTTGTTACAAGAGATTTGATTGCTGACTCAACTGAAGCAATGACACTTGCTCACGGTTTTGATGCTCTTGTTATGGTTCCTAACTGTGACAAGAATGTTCCAGGACTTCTTATGGCTGCCGCAAGACTTAATATCCCTACTATATTTGTAAGCGGAGGGCCAATGTTAGCCGGAAGAATTGACGGTCATAAAACAAGCCTTTCAAGTATGTTTGAAGCTACAGGCAAATATAATGCAGGTACAATAACAGCAGAAAAGCTTGAAGAATTTGAACGTAAAACCTGTCCTACCTGTGGTTCTTGCTCTGGTATGTATACAGCTAACTCAATGAACTGCCTTACTGAAGTGCTTGGTATGGGTCTTAAAGGAAACGGAACTATTCCTGCCGTATATTCTGAAAGAATTGAACTTGCAAAACACGCAGGTATGAAGATAATGGAACTTCTTAAAAATGACATAAAGCCTCGTGATATTATGACAGAAGACGCATTTATGAATGCTCTTACTGTTGATATGGCACTTGGCTGTTCAACAAACAGTATGCTCCATCTTCCTGCAATTGCACACGAATGTGGCATTGATATAAATCTTGACATAGCAAATGAAATCAGCTCAAAAACTCCGAACCTCTGTCACCTTGCCCCAGCAGGTCATACATACATTGAAGAACTCAATGAGGCAGGTGGCGTATATGCTGTTATGAATGAGCTTAACAAGAAAAATCTTATCAGAACAAATGCTATTACTGCTACAGGAAAAACAGTCGGAGAAAATATTGAAGGCTGTATCAATAAAAATCACGAAGTTATCAGACCTATTGAAAATCCATACAGTGAAACAGGCGGTATAGCAGTTCTCAAGGGTAATCTTGCACCAGAAAGATGCGTTGTAAAGCGTTCAGCAGTAGTTCCTGAAATGCTTGTACATTCAGGTCCTGCAAAGGTATTTGATTGTGAAGAAGACGCACAGGAAGCTATAAATAGTGGAAAGATTGTTGCAGGAGATGTAGTTGTAATCAGATATGAAGGTCCAAAGGGAGGCCCTGGAATGAGAGAAATGCTCAATCCGACATCAGCAATTATGGGAATGGGACTCGGAAGTTCAGTTGCACTCATTACAGACGGACGTTTCAGCGGTGCTACAAGAGGAGCAGCAATTGGTCACGTATCTCCAGAGGCTGCCGCAGGTGGTACAATCGGAGTTGTACAGGACGGCGATATTATCAGTATCAATATTCCTGAAAATACAATTACTCTTGATATTCCACAGGAAGAACTTGACAGAAGAATGGCTGAATTTGTACCTAAAACAAAGGAACTTTCAGGTTATCTCAAACGCTATGCCTCACTTGTAACAAGCGGTTCAAATGGTGCTATCCTTAACTAATATTACAAATTTGAATAAATAATAAACAGCGTAGGATTTTTAAAATTCTACGCTGTTTTGCTATTAAAAAAATTATTTTACAATCTCTTTTATTTTTCTGCTAAGTTCAGCAACTGGCAAACCTACAACATTATAAAAATCCCCGTTTATTTTTTTAACGAAAAGACTTCCTAAACCCTGAATACCATAAGCCCCTGCCTTATCGAAAGGCTCCCCTGTTTTAATGTATCCATTAATATCATCATCTGAAAGAGGATAAAACTCTACCTCTGTAACAGATGAAAATGATATTTTTCTGTCCTTATAGCAAATGCATACACCGGTAACAACATAATGCACCTTACCCGACAACATTTCAAGCATTTCATAAGCATTTTTTTCACTGGAAGGTTTTCCGAGAATTTTATTATCTGCAATAACTACAGTATCACAGCCTGTTACAACTGCATTTTTATTATCTTCAGCAATCTGAGATGCTTTTTTTACAGCAAGGTACTCTGCACATTCAAAAGCTGAAATATTTTCGGGAATTGTTTCATCAGCTGATGAAGGAATAATTTTAAAATCATCTGTTATTCTTGAAAAGAGTTCTTTTCTTCTTGGAGAAGCTGAGGCAAGTATAAAATCCATATTAATTACTCTCCTGTTCAGCAGAAGTTTCAGTAATTTCAGTTTCGCTGACGGAAGTTTCAGATGATGAAGTCTGCTGTTCTGAAGTTTCATCATTTTCGGCAGGAATATCAATACCTATTATATTACCCTCACTATCTGTCTGAAGCTCATTTCCTTCATCATCAACAAGAACATAATCTGATGGAAATTCAAACAATTCCTCGTCCATTAAAGGATATTCAAAATTAAATATTTTCTTATCAGAAATTCTTTCAGCCTGAACAAGCACATCATCACGGATAGCAGTTCTCCATTCTATAACATCACCTGTTTCCTCATCGGTATATGTATAGTAATCATACACAACACGACCCATTCCCTGCCCTATATCAATTGTCTTTGTGAGAGTACCATTTACAACTGTCTGATTATAGATGGTATTAAGCATTGTAAGAGCAAGATTTATATCTGTTGTATCATTTTCAATTCTCCTCATTTTTCCAGAGCCGACAACATCAAAGTAATATGTCTTGTCACCTTGTCTTATTATTTTTGACAATAAATTTCCGACCATTGTTCCAAGATATTCCTTATCACCTGATTTTGCATAAGTAAGCTCATAATTCATACCTTCATATATTATAGTAATTATATATTCGTCCTGATTTATAAAATTGTCCATTACTATTCTTGAAGTTTCAGTATTCATAACTTTTTCTTCCGGCTCTTTTTCACACCCTGAAAAAAAGAGCATTGATGAAGCAAGAACACAGCATATAACTGACTTTATTTTCATAAATAAATCCTTTCTTTTTGTAAAAAAATCTGTTTTTTATTATACTATATGATATGAGTTATGTCAAATCAAGGTCATCTTCATCAAAATCGAATTTATG
>JAZKXQ010000034.1:0-2767 GCA_045611725.1 Oscillospiraceae bacterium | reverse complement strand
TTGGTCGTAAGAACTGGCTTTTCAATAATACCGCAAGAGGTGCAAAATGCAGTGCCTTTTTGTACTCGGTAATTTCAACGGCACAGGCTAACGGTTTGGACGTTGAAAAATATCTGACCGACCTGTTTTCTAATCCGGCAGACACGATACTGCTACCATGGAATGATTGATAAAGTTTACCCTCGCCAATTTTGGCGAGGGTAGTTTTGTATCTTATGGGACGCGGTTTATTTGACGGTTACTTTATAAATGTGTGCTTTTTATTATGAATGTGCGTCCTCAATTTTTTCTATTATCTCCATTATCTTATCAAAAAATTTATCAAATAATGTTCTGTACTGTTCGTATTCTTCATCAGTAATTAGTTCAAATTTTTCAGATGTAGTAGTTTCTTCCGTTGTAATATCTGTTACTGTCGTTTCAGATGGTGTTATAACATCTGTTGCTGTTGTTTCAGATGGCGTTATAACATCTGTTGCTGTTGTTTCAGATGACGTTTCAATATCTGTTATTGTTGTTTCAGATGGCGTTACAACATCTGTTGCTGTTGTTTCAGATATTGCAGTTGTTTCTCTTTTTGTTTTGGATTCTTCCTTTTTATCGTCCTCTGATGGCATAATGATAATCGTAACAAGTGGCTGATTATTTTCTTCCTTTGTTGTCATTTTCGGAACTCGTTTTGGTATATCCACATCAGGAGTAAAATCAATTTTTTGAGTTGTTATGTCAGCTTTATTTTCTTTTACAGATTCAGAAATACTCTCTGAGGAAATAGCACCTGCATCTGCTATAAAATTTGAAACTACAAGCTGTTCTTCGCCAGTAGGATTTACAGTAACATCAGTTACAATCTTATCTCTTAAATTTTTTAAAATCTGGGAATCAGTAACCTTATATCCATATTCAACTACTGCAACAGCTGAATTTAAATCCTCAAGAGCTTTCAAGGAATTTGTTTTAAAATAATAAGCCTCAACGCTTTGTGAATTATCATCAAGAACCATATCAAAATATTCTATTGCAGATTTATATTCCTGATTATCATAATATTGCTTTCCTGCACTAAGATTTTCCTGTATACGTTCTGATTTCAGTCTACTGTTTATTGTAAGAAAAGTTCCTGCAACAGCGACTGCCCCCATAAAAATAAGTATCGATTTTTTTAATGGTTTCAGCTTAATTCACTCCTTTTTGCAGACAGAATATCAGTATTTATATGTTTATTTCCATTAAGACATAATTCACACATATCAAGATATTCCTTTGCAATCAAATCATTTTTATTATATTTAAGAATATCCGTGAAACACGATTTTGCAATATTAAAATTATTATTTAAGAAATTATTGACTCCACATTCAAATTCTTTCTTTGTATGAATATAAATTTCCTTATCAGATGACATATCCAGAATATCATAAATTTTTATATATTTTTCATCAACACAGATATGACCTATAAGACGGATAGAAAAATCATTCTCACAATTAGTGGATTTTTTTAGGAACTGTTCTGAAACTATAAGATTTCTTTCAAATTTTTTTCCTGTATCAGCGAGAATTTCTGCTATTTTCTTATGCTTTGATATTACAATTGCTTCAAGTCGGTCACAGTCTCCGATTATTGCAGAAATTGAATTACCATAACTTAAACCAATATGAACATCATCAAGCATATTGACAATATTTTTTATATTATAGATTATTTCAGTCTGATTATCGCTGAAAGATACTTCAATATGTTTTAAGTTGAATGTTTCTATATTGCATTTCTTATCTTTCAGCATTGTTATAATATTATCATATAATTCTTTTAAATTATTATTTGGTACATTGCTTAAATCAATATGCATATTATATAGCAAAATCTTTTGGCTATCTCCTGCCTTAAGTTCTGATATATTTTTATTAAACATCGAAAAAATTTCAGATGGAAGGAATTTTGAATACATCTCATTACTTTTTTCCATATCATTCTGATATTTTTTTATATTCAAAAGCATATTTTCCAAAACATCTTTTATATCTCTTATTTCGTGTTTAAATAATTTCATATTACTATTTTTTATTGTACGTTTTTTGAAATCACAAGTTAATAATTTAATTGGTTTCATTGCTTTCCACATAATAAACCACGATACTGATACAATCAATATCAAAAGAAAAACAAATATTGCTTTTATATTATTATATATGTTAATACTATTTACTGTCATTTGATTTATACCTGTTTCAGCAATTCCAACTATATTTCCGTCATAATCTGAAATAGGGTATGCAAGAGTATACCATCTGCCTTTTTCATCTTCCTTTTTAAGCATTACTGCTGAATTATTTTCCATACTGCAAATATATTTTTCTACTGTTTGCGAACTGCACATATAATTAACAGGAAGATTTTTTTCCATTGATATTAAATCTCCGTTTTCATCTGCAATATATAAATTAAAATATGGAATAATAATATCATCTGAAAATTGTCCATTATTAAATGCTGTTTCAACATCATACCCATAATACGATAAATCAGAGGATATATTTGACATATAATACATAAGTTCATTATATATTTCATTTTCTGAATTATTTTTCAGCATTGATTTTACATTTACTAATATAAAAGAACCTGCTATAATACTGCCCACACCTGAAAGAACCATAACTTTTATCGCAACAGGTATATACAATTGTTTTTTAAAACATACATAAACAGTACCTGCAACAGCTGAAATAAGGATAAGAAAAACAATAAAGTTTTTAAAAAGCAG
>JAZKXQ010000033.1:0-5234 GCA_045611725.1 Oscillospiraceae bacterium | reverse complement strand
TCTTGCTTTTATTGTTATACTATTTATAATGTTTTTGTTTATTTTTGATAAAATGCATATACTATAATATATTGACATAAATTTTTTTATGTTATATAATATTATACAAGACACCATATGATTTTAAGGGGGAGTTGTTTTGAAATTTTCTAAAATGCACGGAATAGGAAATGATTATGTATATGTTGACTGTTTCAGTGAAAAAATTGAAAATCCCGAAGATGTTTCAAGATTTGTGAGCGACAGACGTTTTGGCATAGGTAGTGATGGACTTATACTTATAATGCCGTCTGAAAAAGCCGATTTCAGAATGAGAATGTTCAATGCTGACGGTTCGGAAGGTATGATGTGCGGAAATGGTATAAGATGTGTAGGAAAATTTGTCTATGACAAAGGTCTTACTGATAAAAAGGAAATAACTGTTGAAACTCTCAGTGGTATAAAATATCTTTCCCTCTGTACAGATGATGAAAATAAAGTAAAATTAATTACAGTTGATATGGGTAAACCTGTTCTTGACCCTGAACTTATCCCTGCAAGAGTAAAGGAAAATCCTGCAGTTGCAGTTCCTTTCAAAGCTGACGGAAAAGAATGGTTTATGACTTGTGTTTCTATGGGAAATCCTCATACTGTAGTATTTACCGAACACCCTTATGATATTGATATTGAAAGCACAGGCTCTGTTTTTGAAAACAGTCATGTATTCCCTGAAAAAGTAAATACTGAATTTGTTCAGGTTATAGATGACCATACATTAAATATGAGAGTATGGGAGAGGGGAAGTGGTGAAACTTTTGCCTGTGGAACAGGAGCTTGTGCTACTGTAGTAGCCTCTGTACTTAATGGGTACTGTGAACGTGATGAAAAAATAAGAGTTATTTTAAAAGGTGGAGAACTGGATATTATCTGGAAATCCGATGGCAATGTGCTTATGACAGGTTCAGCAAATCACGTCTTTGACGGTGAAATAAATTTATCTTTAAAAAAGGAGTAAAAAAATGGCTAAGGTTAATCAGAATTTTTCAAATCTTGTTGAAAATTATCTTTTCGCTGAAATTGCAAGAAGGGTTAATGAATATACAAAAGCTAACCCTGACAATAAGCTTATAAGACTTGGTATAGGAGATGTTACTCTCCCTCTTGCACCTGTAGTTGTAGAAGCTATGAAAAAAGGCTGTGACGAACTCGGAGTAAAGGAAACTTTCAAGGGTTATCCTGATTATGAGGGCTATGAATTTTTAAGAAAAGCTGTTTCAGATTATTATAAATCATTCGGTGCAGAAGTTTCTGCTGATGAAATAATGATAAATGACGGTGCAAAGAGCGATGCAGGAAATATAGGCGATATTTTCTCAAAGGATAATACAGTTCTTGTTACTGACCCTGTTTATCCTGTTTATGTTGATTCAAACATAATGAGTGGCAGAGAAATCATATACGCTGACGCAAATGAAGAAAACGGATTTTGTGCAATGCCTGACAAGAATGTTCATGCTGATATGATTTATCTCTGTTCACCTAATAACCCTACAGGTTCTTGCTATACAAGAGAACAGCTTAAAGAATGGATTGACTATGCTCTTGAAAATAATGCTGTAATTATATATGACGCAGCATATGAAGCATTTATCACTGAAGAAAATATTCCTCGCAGTATCTTTGAAATAGAAGGTGCAAGAAAGTGTGCAATTGAAATGTGTTCACTCTCAAAAACAGCAGGTTTTACAGGTACAAGATGCGGATATACAGTAATTCCTAAAGAACTTGAAATGGACGGAAAAAATATATACAAGCTTTGGTACAGACGTGAAGCTACAAAGTTTAACGGTGTTTCATATCCTGTACAGTGTGCTGCTGCTGCTGTATTCACTGAAGAAGGTCTTGCTCAGGTAAGAAAGAATATTCAGTACTATCAGGCAAATGCAAAGGTTATTACTGATACTATGGACGAATGTGGCATTAAATATACAGGTGGTGTAAATTCTCCATATGTATGGCTTAAATGCCCTGATAATATGAAGAGCTGGGATTTCTTTGACTATCTCCTTAAAAATATTGAAGTTGTTGGAACTCCCGGTTCAGGTTTCGGCTCAAACGGTGAAGGCTGGTTCAGACTTACTTCATTTGGTGACAGCGAAAAAACTAAAGAAGCTATGCAGAGATTTAAAAATCTTATGCTTAAATAAGACTAATCTCTTATCACTAAGTCCGATATATATATAAGTATTGCAAAGCCACTTTTGATATTTATGTCAGAGGTGGTTTTGTGATGATTGTTTCATTAAAATTTTATGTTTTTAAGGAGAAAAAACAATATGGAAATAATGGAATTATTAAGATATTCTTTGTCAGATAAAGAAAAATATATATCAGATATGGCAAATCAGTTATTACATACATTTTTTCAGTCATATAAAATCAGGTATGTTGAGTTTCATTCGCAACCTTCAAATAATCCAAATGGATATAGGGTGATTTATATTGAAAATATGGGATATACATTATTAAATGGTGATGGTGATAAAGGTTTGGGTTGGATTAAAGATGGTATCAATATATATGAGAATGTAAATAACAATTTTGTGATGGTTCGTTTCAAAGATATAAAAAATATTGAAGATTGTGATTGGAATAAAATTGCTTTTATCAGTGAATTTGAGAAGTTTTTGGATTATTTATTTGAAAAGGTGTTTAATCTTCAGTTTACTTCTGCAGATTTTAAAGAAAAATTGAGAATAATTGGAGATTGCAATTTGTTGTGGCAATAAATTCTAATTTTATCAATAAGAAAGGTTAAAGTCTTTTTGGGATTAACTTATCTATGATTATTCCACTTATTATGAGGATTTCAATTGCATTATTGACAAATTTAAGTATATACATTATAATTATTCTATAAGGATAATTTTATAAGGAGTTTTTTAATGCTTGTTCATTTTATTTCCTTCGGCTGTAAAGTCAATCAGTATGAAACAGAATGTCTTAAAAAGATTTTTTCTGAAAATAATTTCATAATTTCCGAAACAGAAAATAATTGTGATGTCTTTGTTATAAATTCCTGTACGGTTACATCTGTAAGCGATAAAAAAGTAAGAAAATATATCCACCGTATAAGGAAATTGTATCCTCTTTCAGTTATCGCAGTTACAGGCTGTTTCCCTCAGGCTTTCCCTGACAAGCTTGATAGTATTGATGACGCAGACGTTATAACAGGTACTAAAAATCATAGCGAAATTTTAAACCTTGTGCTTGAGGCATTATCTGAAAAACAGAAATTAATTTCCGTAAAACCTTTTATTCCAAATGAAACTATGGAAAATTTAAGCTGTTCTTCTTTTGATGACAAAACAAGAGCTTTCCTTAAAATTCAGGACGGCTGTAATCAGTTCTGTTCATATTGTATTATCCCTTATGCAAGAGGCAGAAATCGTTCCAAATCTCCGGAACAGATTAAATCTGAAGTTCTGGATTTTGTAAAAAACGGTCATAAAGAAATTGTTCTTGTAGGTATTAATCTCGCATTTTACGGAACTGAATTTGGTTTAAGACTTGTGGACGCAGTTGAATTATGCTGTAGCATAGACGGCGTTGAACGTGTAAGACTTGGTTCTCTTGAGCCCGAAATGATTTCCGAAAATGACCTTTTAAGATTGTCAAAACTTAAACAGTTCTGTCCTCAGTTTCATCTTTCATTGCAAAGTGGTTGCGATAAGACTTTAAAAGCAATGAACAGAAAATATAACTCCTCTCAGTATTATGAACTGGTTGAGAGAATAAGAAAAATATTTCCTCAGTCTGCTATTACTACCGATATTATGACAGGATTTCCAGATGAAACAGATGAGGATTTTAAAGAGTCGCTGGAATTTGTAAGAAAGGTTAATTTCAGCCGTATTCACGTATTTCCATATTCAAGAAGGTCAGGTACTAAGGCAGATAGTATGCCTAATCAGATTCCCGAAAATGTAAAGCGTTCAAGAGCTGAGATTATGACAAAGCTTGGTGATGAACTACATTCATCTTTTCTTGAAAATCATATCGGAAATGTTTATCCTGTTCTTTTTGAAAAGGAAATTTCAGTGGATTTTCATCAGGGCTATACTCCCGATTATACCTTTGTAAAAGTTCCCTCCCATAACGATGGCAAAAGCCTCAGAAAATCTGTTTTTAATGTCAGAATAACAGGCTTTCAAAATGACTGGTGTATCGGTGAGATAATTTCCTGATAATTATATATTCAGTCTGCCGCAATAGACTGAAAAATCATAAAGCGGCAGAATTCTGAAATACTTCCCGAGGGAAGTATTTCAGTCGGCGAAGGTGAAACCTTCGCCTGTCAGATGAACAAAGTTCATCTGACAATTCTGCCGTGCAATTATGCCTTTTTTATTTGCGGAGAAACGGAGAAAAATATGTCAGTATTCAGAATCTATGTTGAGAAAAAACCTGAATTTGCCGTTGAAGCAAAATCAGTGCTTGGAGATGTAAAAACAGCTCTCAGACTCGATAAACTGGAAAGTATCAGAGTAATTAACAGATACGATGCGGACAGGCTTTCTGAAGAAGATTTCAGAATGTCAGTAAATACAGTTTTTTCAGAACCGGCTGTTGATACAGCGTCAGTTGACGCTCCAATACTTGCAGACGATGAAAGAATGTTTGCTGTTGAATATCTTCCGGGTCAGTTTGACCAGAGAGCTGACAGCTGTGAACAGTGTATTCAGATTCTTACTCAGGGCGAAAGATGCAGAGTAAGAAATGCCCGTGTATACATAGTAAAAGGCGGTATTTCCGATGAGGAATTCAATATGCTCAAGGCATATCTTATAAATCCCGTTGAAAGCCGTGAAGCTTCACTCGAAACTGCTGATACTCTTGATGTTAAATATGAAATTCCTACAAGAGTTGCTGTTCTTGACGGATTTATAAATCTTAACAGCAACGGACTTGCTGATTTTATAAAAAATTACGGTCTTGCAATGGATTTGGACGATATAAAATTCTGTCAGTCTTACTTTAAAGATACAGAAAAACGTAATCCTACAATCACTGAAATCAGAATGATTGATACTTACTGGTCAGACCATTGCCGTCATACAACATTCTCTACAAATATTAAGAATGTATCTATTGAAACTCCATACATCAGGGATACTTTCAATATGTACCTTGATATGCGTAAGGAACTCGGCAGAGAGGAAAAACCAATAACTCTTATGGATATTGCTACTATC
>JAZKXQ010000032.1:0-1930 GCA_045611725.1 Oscillospiraceae bacterium | reverse complement strand
CATAGCTGTTTCAAGGCATGAAGCGTTGAGGTCAGGCATTTTCTGTTCTGCAATCTGCTGAACCTGAGCCTTAGTAATCTGAGCAACCTTAGTTTTGTTAGGAACTCCTGAACCGCTCTTGATGTTACAAGCTTTCTTGATAAGAACAGCAGCTGGTGGAGTTTTTGTAATGAATGTGAATGAACGGTCTGCATAAACTGTGATAACTACAGGGATAATAAGACCGATGTCATTTTTTGTACGTTCATTAAATTCCTTTGTAAATGCCATAATATTAACACCGTGCTGACCGAGAGCCGGACCAACCGGTGGAGCAGGAGTAGCCTTACCTGCTGCAATCTGAAGCTTAATATAGCCTACAACTTTCTGTGCCATATTCTCTGCACCTCCATAATGTGGTAAACGGCGAGATAATCTGAAAAATATTTTATCTCTCCCACCGGAAATGTATATTCAGTGATACATTCCGTAAATTAAAAGCGTACTAATCCAGCTTTACAACCTGATTAAGTTTAAGTTTAGCTGGAGTTTCACGACCGAACATTGAAATAAGAACATCAACAGTTTTTTCTTCAAGGTCAACGCTCTGAACGATACCAATAAGACCGTCCATAGCAGTACCTGAAACTCTTACGCTGTCACCTTCTGCAAAATCAACGGCAACAGTTTCTGAACCAAGGTCAACACCAAGAGCCTCAACTTCCTTTTCGGTAAGAGGAGTAGGTTCTGAGGCAGGACCTACGAAACCTGTAACGCCTCTGGTATTTCTTACAATATACCAGGTATCGTCTGTATAGACCATTTTTATCAGAACATATCCTGGGAAGATTTTTCTTTCGACTTCCTTGGATTTGCCTTCAGTAATTTCAGTAACCTTCTGTGTAGGTATTCTGATTTCCGGTATCAAGTCGTGAAGCTTTCTGTTTTCTACAACTTTTTCGATATTCTGAGCGACTTTGTTTTCATAACCCGAATAAGTATGGATTACATACCATTTAGCTGTTTCAGACATTCTTAATAAATTCCCTCCCTGTCCGGTCGAAAAGGCATATCACTGGATTTTATGAAATAATCCACTGAAGAGCCTTGAACATAAGTGCGTCGAGACCTCCAACGAAAGCTCCGAGAACTATCATAGTCACAAGAACTACCATTGTATTGTCGAACACCTGTTTTTTACTTGGCCAGACAACTTTTTTAAATTCACTTCTAAGGTCTCTGAAAAATCTCGTAACCTTATTACCGCCTGCCGAAGTTTTTTTTGTTTTAGCGTTTTTAACGCTATCTGATTTCTTTGAAGAAGTTTTTGCCGGAGTCTTATCTTTTTTAGAATCAATCTTCTCTGACTTATTTTTCTTAGCCATTTCAAAGACCTCCGATTACTTAGTTTCCCTGTGGAGAGTATGTTTCTTGCAGAACTTGCAATGTTTGCTCATTTCAAGTCTGTCAGGGTCTTTTTTCTTATTTTTCTTTGTGTTGTAATTACGCTGCTTGCATTCTGTACAAGCCAAAGTTACTTTAACTCTCATTTATCGGCACCTCCTGACGAAATACTGTTTCCGAATAAAAAAACGGAAATTAAACGTGTTTGCCTCCCTCTGCTATAAGGGGATAATTTTTTAACTGCAAAAAAAATAAACCCCATAATTGAGGTAATATAATTATATCATAGCAAGAAGAATAAGTCAAGTGAATTTTTAAATAAATATTAAAAAATAAGTAAAAATTTATGATATGTTATCTGTTGATGACAAAATTTCAAGATTTCTTGTTATAGTTTTCTTACCTCTCCAGTTATAAGCACTTGTTTTTATTCTCTGGCTTACTTCATCTGTTTTAAGGTAATGATGTGCAGAATTTTTAAATTCCCCGATGTATGTTTCTTCTGCATTTTTATTCATAGGGCATACTGTCTGACAGGTATCACAGC
>JAZKXQ010000031.1:0-4243 GCA_045611725.1 Oscillospiraceae bacterium | reverse complement strand
ACATACATCATACACTCCATATTTTTGCAATAATAAAACTTTACAGTTATATATTATATAAGTGAGATATACTCCTGTGCTTATTGATAGCATCGGGGCTATAGCCCAAAATTTTTATACGGAGGTTAATGTATGTTTAACAATGACAGGTATCTCACCAAAGAAGTACAGGCGGTCATTCCGCCTGTACTTCAACTTTTTATGTGGAAGTGCATTGATGACATGAAACTTGAAAAGGATTATTTTCAGATATTCACTTTATCTGAAGAAGATGGTATTCAGAAAGTCATTCATAAGCAGGAAGTTCCTGAATATGAGCAGGTTTACTATATTGTAATGCCTGAACCTGTAAATGCTAAAATTTATGTCATTGATGATGAAAGTCATTCCACTATGTTACTTGCTGAAGAATATTAAATAACCGGAGGTTTTAAAAATGGAAGAAAAGAAATACTGTGACTGTTGCGAAAATGTTATAGAAGGTGATTCCTTCTATGTCGAGGGTAACCTCATATGTGCAGATTGTTATGAAGAGCATTGTTGTATCTGTGACAGTTGTAATGAAGCTGTATACACTGAAAATACTTACAGTGACAACAATACAACTGTTTGTTCAGGCTGTTATGAGGAATATTATCATCGCTGTGAGGAATGTGACTGTCTTGTTTACTGTGATGATGTCTACTGGCAAAATAACCATTCATACTGCTATGAATGTTATGAGGAAACCTGTGGAAGTGATGATTACATTGAAGACTATTCATACAAGCCATCACCCATTTTCTATGGTACTGACGGAAGATTTTACGGTGTTGAACTTGAAGTTGATAAAGGCGGTAAAGACGGTGACAATGCTAAAACTTTGCTTGAAACTGCAAATTACCGTGATGAACACATCTACATAAAGTCTGATGGTTCAATTGATGATGGTTTTGAAATTGTAAGCCACCCAATGACCTTGGATTACCATATAAATAATATGGACTGGCATTGCATTATGCATGACTGTATCAGAATGGGTTATCGTTCCCACCAGACAAGTACATGTGGACTTCATATTCATATTGGCAGAAAAGAGCTTGGAAAAACTGTTTCAGAGCAGGAAGAAGTCATTTCAAAGATTATGTACTTCATAGAACACCATTGGAATGAAATGGTTAAATTCTCAAGACGTTCTGAATACAGCATTAACAGATGGGCTGCAAGATATGGTTATGAAAACAATGCTAAGGATATTCTTGACAAAGCCAAATCGGGAACAAATGGAAGATACGCAGCTGTCAACATCTGTAATTACAACACTGTTGAAATCCGTATTTTCAGAGGTACACTCAAATATACATCATTTATTGCCACATTACAGATGGTTAATGTCATCTGTGATGTGGCTTTTTCTATGTCTGAATACGACCTGCATAAGCTCTCGTGGTCAGAATTTGTAAGCAATATTGATAAAGCCAAATACCCTGAGCTTATCCAGTATCTCAAGGAAAGAAAACTTTATGTAAACGAACCTACAATCAATGAGGAGGAACTTTAATATGTGTGCATTATTTGGATTTTTAGACTACAAAGGAAAGGTATCTCACGCAGTCCTTACAAAGCTTATCAGAAATCTTTCAATAGCTTGTGAAGAAAGAGGAACTGATGCAACAGGTATTTCATACGTTGAAAATGGAAATATAAAGATATTCAAAAAGGCGAAACCTGCTCACAGGCTTCGCCTTTACTTCCCTTATGGCACAAAATGCTTTATCGGTCACACTCGCCTTACCACTCAAGGCAATCAGAATTTCAATCAGAATAATCATCCATTCAAAGGTACTGTTAACAATGTGGAATTTTCTCTTGCTCATAACGGCGTACTTTACAATGACAGGATTTTGAGAAATCAGTATCAGCTACCTGAAACAGATATTGAAACCGATTCATATATAGCTGTTCAGATGATTGAATATCAGAAGAAACTTAACTTTGAAAGCTTAAAATTTATGGCTGAACAGATTCAGGGTAGCTTTATGCTTTCCGTTCTCTCATCTGAAAACAAACTATATCTTATCAAAGGAAGTAATCCTATCTGTCTGCTTAACTTCTATGAACTGGGTATCTACGTTTATGCCTCAACTCAAAGTATTATGATGCGAGCTATCTCAAAACTTAATCTCGGAAAATACAGAGTTATCCCAATGAATGAGGGGGAAATCTTTGAAATCAATTCAGTAGGTACTATAATGAAGTACAATTTTGATGTAAAAGATGAATTTGACTACATATCCTTATGTTACAGCAGATATTACAATTCAAAATATGAATATGAAAATGAGGATTATGAACTTGATGAACTCCTTGAAACCTGTGTTGATATGGGATATGATGAAGATGATATTCTTGAAATGCTTGACTTGGGATACACTGTTAAAGAAATTGCTGAAATGATTTGCTGTTACGATGAGGAAATATAGCCTCTGAATGTGACAAATGCGAGGGGTTACTCTCGCATTTGTTTTTTATTTTTCATTTATTTTATATCACTCAATAAATCATTTTATAACATTGTCTTTTTTTGAAATGTAAGTATATTCCACATAATTTTGCTTTTTTCTATTATTATATATTTCGCCGCATAACACATAAAAAAAGTATGTACAGCTTTTTATTTACAATGTTATATCCCGTGTATTTTATCACATAAATTTTAAAAATAACATATCATATAACATTACTGCATGGTCAGAATCCATGCAGTATTTTTTTGAAAATTACATCCTTTACAACCAGAATATAAAATCTAAAAAACGAAAGGATGTATTTTTATGAATACAATTATTATGCTCGATTCAGTAGGTTATAACTGCAAACCTACAAAGGATATAATATCCATAAACAAAAGAATTGCCAATGGCAAGACTACCATTGATTTAAAATCTCTTGCTGACCTTGTTGGAAATCAGGGTCATTCATTCGTTCCCGGAATATTTAACAATTCCAGAAAAAGTGAAAACGTTTATGAGCAACAGATTTTTGCTCTTGATTTTGACGATGGAATATTCACTTTTGAAATTGCTTTTAAACGTGCAGAAAAATACAATATTCCTATACTTTTTGCCTATCATACTTTTTCAAGTACAGAAGAACATCCGAAATTCAGAATGGTATTTGTTATGTATGAACCCATAAAAGACAGAAAAGTCATATCATTTATTCAGAATTCTCTTATGGAAATATTCCCAGAATGTGACCATTGCTGTTCTGATATGGCAAGAATATTCTTTGGTGGAAAAGAACTCATTTACTATAACATCAAAGAAGAAACTCTGAATCCTTTTCAGCTTACTCTTGCTATTAAAGAAGAATACAATCTCAGAAACAATGATAAAACATCCAGAAAAAACCTCAGAAATTTTTATATAAAAAATAATATTACTTTTGAGAATGGACATCCACTTATAACTTCATATGATGAAGAAAAAAAGTGCGCAAATACCATATATTATTATATGGTGAATGCGCAAGTTTTTTCCAATCAATATATTTCATTTGGTATTCTTAAGGATAATTCTGTGATTCCAGAAAATAAAAATAAAAATTCCAATAAAAGACGTTCTGTTATAAGGAACTTTAATTTTGATAATATTTACAGAAATTGCAGACTTTATCGTGAATTATGTGATGGTACTGAATATTTCTATTATAAAGAATTATTCGGACTTGCTACCAATATCTATAATTTTGAGAATGGAAGAAAGCATTTTACAAGTCTGATTTACAGTGACGCAAATTCTCAGGACAAATGTCCTGCATATTATGAACGTGACTGGACTATGATTATAAATGACATAATAAAAAGGGATTATGCTCCCGAAAGATGTGAGAAATTCTGTCCTTATCATAATGAATGTCAGCATGATAAAAATATGGTTATGACTGTTAAACAGAACAATCACACCATAAAAGAAATTGAAAATCACGAATATGTTCCAATTGAACAGACTGAAAAGGAATTACACGATTATTTTCACCAATCCATTGAAAATAATGATAGAGATATTCATCTCATTATTGCTCAGACAGGAATAGGCAAATCCCAGACATATATTGAATATATGAAAAATAATTCTTCCAAACCCCTTGTTATCGCTGTTCCTACCAATAATCTCAAGTACGAGATATATAATAGAGCTTTGGAAATGGGAATCACAAATATTACAACTACTCCTGTTATCCCAATACTTCCCGATGAAAT
>JAZKXQ010000030.1:0-8904 GCA_045611725.1 Oscillospiraceae bacterium | reverse complement strand
AAAATCCTAAGAAAGAAAAAAGAAGGTCATATGATATAAATCAGTTTGAAAAATTTGCTGTCAATTATCCCGAATTACAGAAGGCAGAAAAAGGAAATGTATCTAAAGGCAATTCTGAGCCTGTTTTAGAGCCTATAGAAGAAACCAGGGTAATTTCTCAAGAAGAAACTGAAAGGGCTGTTAATGAGCCTCTCAGCACCATTTCTGACGATGTTGAAAAAATATTTGATGAAACTCCCGAAGGAGTAGAACTTTTTTCAAAAGTTTTAAAGCTAATAAATACAGCAACAGAATATAACGCTACAATTTCTATTCTGGATATAGTTAATGCCGATTGGAGAAGATTTGAAGGAATAGTTAAGGAAGTTATTATAGACAAACTTAAAGAAAAAGAAAATGCTCCGGAAAATATTGATGTGTTTAAAAAATAATACAAAATAAAAATGTTCCACGTGGAACATTGCCTGTGACTATTTCACAAAATGTTTTTATTAACTTATTCATAAAAAACTGTCTTTTTGGTGTTTTGAGTTTTTCTTTGTCTTACACTATACCATTTTCAGAGAGGTTTTTATGTTATTTTTTTCGTATATGTTTGGTTTGACAATCTTTTTAACATTCCAACGATAAGGAAACATTTCTCACTATAGAACATAGTGCAATATGCTTCTTTTGGGATTTTGGAGAAACTTGAAATTTGTTGAATATTGACATATATATTCATATATGTTATAATTCTTTTAACACATTTATCAATTTTCTACAGAACACTCCACAGTATTTGGCAAACAGCAAAAAATATGATATAATATATACAAAAATATTCTAAAATTAAAAGAAAGAAGAAAAATCTGTGACCTTACAGTTAAATAACAAGCAAAGTATCTGTCAAAGGCAGAATGTAATGTATTAAAAAAAGTAGCGTTGTGAGTTTAGAAACTCTGTACAAAGGGTTGCCTGAAAAAAATCAGTGAAAACTCAAATACCAGGCTTCTTACTAAGCTCTCACCTGTATAGATGGGAGTAGTTCACTCAAAAAGGATGAGAAATATGGCTAAAAAATTTATAAATGGATTTATTTTACTTTTAATGATTTTTTATTTGTGCAGTTGTTCAGATACAAATAAAAAACAAGTTGATTCTGTATCAAAAGCCGAATCAACAACAGAAAATGTCACTGTTACTGATGCTGAAGATGAAGATGGTATAGTAAATCTTACAGTATGGGCAGAGGGTATATCTATGGATATAACCAATCAGATGATTGAAAACTTTATAAAAAAATATGAAAATGAGGCAGAATTTAATATCACAGTATTAGAAAATGCTGATAGTGAAACAAAAGATAATCTTCTTGCAGATATTCATAATGCACCAGACGTTTTTTCTATGCCTGATGACCAGTTGGCAGCCCTGGTTGCTGCTGGAGTACTTGACCCTGTTCCCGATAGTGAAACAATAAAGAGTATAAATACTCCGGAATCTGTGGCAGCATCAAGCATTAATAATATTCTGTATGCATATCCTATGACTGCTGATAATGGATTTTTTCTTTATTATGATAAAAAGTATTTTTCAGAAGATGATGTAAAGGAACTTGACCGTATTCTTGAAATATGTGCTGAAAATGAAAAACAATTTACTATGGAATTTGTTTCAGGCTGGTATTCATATGCATTTTTTGGAAATACTGGACTTGAATTTGGTCTTAATCCAGATGGAGTTACCAATTATTGTACGTGGAATTCTACTGAAGGTGATATAACAGGTGTTGAAATAGCACAAGCACTTCTGGATATTACATCAAATCCTGCATTTAAAAACAGGTCGGACGGAGAATTTTCACAGGTAATTCACGATGGAACAGCAATAGCTGGTATAAGTGGCGTATGGAATGCTATTGAAGTTCAGGATGCGTGGGGCAATGATTATGGTGCGTGTAAACTTCCTACATATACTGTTGATGGAAAACAAATTCAGATGTCCTCATTTACAGGATTTAAAATGCTTGGTGTAAATCATTACAGTGAACACGCTGACTGGGCAAATAAACTTGCAGCGTGGCTTACAAATGAAGAAAATCAGACTACTCGCTTTGTAGAACGCAATCAGGGGCCTTCAAATATAAATGCTGCAGCTTCTGATGAAGTAATGAAAGTTCCAGCTATAAGAGCAGTAATTGAACAGTCTGAATTTGGAAGTCTTCAGCGTGTAGGAAATAAATATTGGGACGCAACAACATCGTTTGCAAATTCTATTCTTGCAGGTAATCCTGATATGAATCTTCAGGAACTTATGGATAAACTGGTTGCTGATATAACAGCTTCGGTTGCAGATTAAACAGAAAGGAGGATTTATCTGTAAATGAAAAGAAAAAGAAGAGGTACGATAATTCTGGCAATTCTTATTCCTGTATTTATACTTGGAATGGTATCTGTTTTTTCAAATATAGTTGCATTGGAAAATATAAGAAATGTTAATTCAAATGCTTCGGAAATTGCTGACACTTATATGGTAAGTATTTCCGAACTTGCAGAAATTCAGCAGACAACTCAAAAAATGCATACAGAAGCACTTTCGCATATTGTTGCAACTGATTTTAATACAATGGTAAATATTGTTGATTCAATGAGAGAAAATGAAAAATTGTTAAATCAGCAGATTTCAGAATATGAAAAATATATTTCAAAAGAAGGTAAAATAACTTATGATACACTTAAAGTAAGCGTTGATAATTTTAATTATCATATTGCAAGCCTTATGGCATTCAGTGCTGCGGGTGACAATGAAGCTGCTTATGCTCTTGCAAACGGAGAAATTTCAGCCTGTAGCAGTCAAATTGAGTCCTGTATTGAAGAACTTACAGTACTTAATACAAAGGAAACTACAAATGCAAGAGAAGTTCTTTCAGAAGTGTATAATAATTCATTATCAATGAGTTCATCAATAATAGTATTGAGTATAGTAGCAATTGTTTTTGCTGTTGCAATAGTAATTTTCATAGTAATCCTTCCACTTATTTCAGCTAAAAAATCAATTGTATCTATAATTAATGATATTGATAAACGTAAGGGAGACCTTACAAAACGTGTTCGTGTCAACAGGCTCGGAGGTGAAATAGCAGCTCTTGGAGATGGCATAAACATATTTATGACAAAATTGCAGGATATTTTTAAAGTTATAACAGGTAATGCAAACCGTATGGACAAAGTTGTTACCGAAGTTCTTGAAAGTGTAAAAACATCTAATGCAAGTGTTGCATCTATGGCTGCTCTTACAGAACAACTCTCGGCTACAATGACAGAAATGTCAAATAATGCCGAAATAATCAATAAAAATACTGCACAGGTTGCAGAAGAAGTTAATCTTATTTCATCTCGTACATCAGAAATAAATGATTATAGTATGCAGATGAAATCTCACGCTGACCATATGGAAAACTCTGCCCGTATGAATATGAAAGAAATTAAAGAAAAAGTAAATACTATACTTGAAGTTATAAAAAATGATATAAAAAACAGTGAAAGTGTAAATGAAGTTGATGAACTTACTACACAGATTCAGGATATTGCTCAGTATACAAATTTACTTGCAATAAATGCTTCAATTGAGGCATCACGTGCTGGGAAAGCTGGAGAAGGTTTTTCAGTTGTTGCAAAAGAAATACGTATGCTTGCAAATTCAAGTCACGAGGCAGCAGATAATATCCAGAATATAAACAGCGTTGTAAAAGAAACTGTATTAAGTCTTACAAGTCATACAAATGAGCTTTTAAATTATATGACAGAAAGTATTCTACCTGAATTTGAATCATTTGTTGAATCTGGAGGAGAATATAAGCAAAATGCAGCATATATTCAGGAAATTATGAACGAATTTACAATTAAAACGGATAATCTAAGAAATATGATGGAAATGATTTCACAATCTATTGATAGTATTGCTACATCTATCAGAGAAGGTGTAAGTGGTGTATCAGGGGCTGCTGAAAGTACTCACGTACTTGTTAATGATATGGATAAAATTGCTGACAGAATGAATGATAATAAACAGATTTCAGAATTACTGAAAAAAGAAACGGAAGTTTTTACTAAACTTTAAGAGAACAGATTGCTATTTGATGAATAAAAAAGCTTTAAAAATACATAATATTTGACTAAATATTAATATGATAATACACCAACACATAGATAAGACCGACTGCAATTTGCAATCGGTCTTATCATAAATTTTATAAAATTAATATAAGTTAAATTAAAAACATTCTATAAAGAATATATTATTCTTCAGAATTTTCTTTAAAATTTTCACAGCAATATTTCCAGAATTCATCATCAAGAAAAGCTCGGATTAAATAATCAAGATTACCATTACATTTAACTTTAATAAGTGGATAAAATCTTCTGAAAGTCTGTATATCACGATTCAATTCATCATAAATATATTTCCAATGTTCTTCAGTCAAAAATCCTTTTCTAAAATTATATGCAAGGATATGAAACAGTTCATCTGCTGTCTTTTCAAGTAATTCTGTACATTCAGAAGATTCTCCTATTTCATAATAAAACAGGAATGATTGTTTTATTGCTTCAATCATTCTTGGATTGAACTTGCTGTTTGGCTTGAAAAAGTATAAATCTTCATATTCATTAATATCATATTGAGAACATTCATCTTCAAATTTATTTGCCGTTTCTGTAAAAATATCGTGACCAGATTTTTCGGCATTGTTCTCAATATTCAATAAATGTGTATCTATAATTTTATTGACATCTATGCTTGAGTCAAAATATTCTGTTAAAATTGAACGTATTTCTTCGAGTGGAATATATGCATCAACTGCCTTATTTTTTGCACCGTACAGGAAAAATGATGCAGTCAAATTATGAATTGTATATGGTTCAGAACATTTTGTATAATCAAATGGGTCATAACAATCTTTTTCTTTGATATGCAGTTTGCTTTCCAGAATTCTATGAATAAGCTTTGCACAATTTTCTGTATCTGTTTTATCAATATTTAAAATTGTGCAGAAAAGTTTAAGATTTGAAACGGATTCAAAATATTTTTTCATTAACATTTTAAAATTAATAGAGTCAATATTACAATTTTCAAATCTTTTTTTCCAATAATCAAGAATTATTTCATAAGAAAAGTGTTCTTGTAAAAAATCATCGAACTGACGATTTTTGTCACCAAGATATACATCAAGCAGTAAGTTTAGTTTTTGACGTTCTGTTAAGCCATTAATATTCTGTATTCGTTTATATAAATCATTTAATCTACAGGAAATAGGTGGTTGTATTGGTTCTCCAAGTGTATCAGATGCCATTTTTGCAGCTTTTATACATTGTCCATAAGTAATATCACCATAAACCATTGCCTGTATACCAAGTAACTGTTCTGCCATACACCCAATAGCAAGTAATCCCATATGATATGGTTCACCTTGTGTTTTATTTCCCCATATCCCAAAACAATTAACAGTTTCATCAATGTTTGAACGAAGTATTTCACAAGGTTCAGTATCACGTGAAGTAATACCAATATTCTTGAGCATACGCTGAGTTTCTGCGTGTTTATAGTCAGGAAATGTACCCAATACTCTCCAACCATATTCATCTTCTTCTGTTGGGAAAATGCAGTAAATATTTTCTCCATTGATATTCTTTTTTCCACAATCGAAAAAATTAAATTTCTGTGCCATTTTCAATGAATTTTCATATACTGGTTGCCATTCTTCCTGTGTTATTGTGTCAGATAATTTCAGACTTATAAATATGCCCATATTATTTCTCCTTGTTTTATTTTTTCTCCCCCACTTATAGAAGTGGGGGAGTTTAATATTTTGAATCTGAAAATTAATCTACTTACTTATTGTATCCCTTACTTGCATAAGACAAAATCCCAGAAGATTTTCACCATTCCAGTTAAAAGGATTAAATCTTCCCTCGTCATAAGGATTCATACCTATTCCCCATATTTCATCATAAGGACTTGCCTCAACAAGAATTTTATTACCTGTTTTTTTAAGGAAATTTTTCAATTCCTCATTCTGTGAAAACTTGGCAATATTTCCTTTTATCACTATATCGCATTTATTTTCATTCCATATCTTTTCATCAAAATTTTTAATCATTCTTCCAAACTTTTTATATTCATATGGGTGAGAAGCCTTCATAATCTTGCTGAAAATATTTTTATCACCAAAAAGCAATGCTTTCTGAGCCATCATATACTGTTCAGCTGTATTATATTTTACATCGTCAACAATGAAATTACATTCCCACCATTGACTTAAACATTGTTTCCCGATAGTTCCATCAGGTAACGGGTGGTGTTTCCAAAAAAATATATACTGTATATTCTTTTGTGAATGGTATATATTTTTTATCCAGTTAATATCATAATGCATAAATTTCACCTTATAAAGATATTAATTTTCTCTTTCTTCCAATATCTTTTTTATAATTTTGGTTGTAGTTGTACCACAAAATTTACCGAAATTTTCTATTTGATTAACAACTTGAGGTTCTTCTTTCAAACAGTCATAATATACTGCAGACGGTAAATTTTTGAATATTGTTTTATAATCATCTTCTGTATAATTTTCTGGTAATATTCCTTCATCTATCATTTTATGTAATGATTTTTCTACTCTTGCTCTTGTAACAATGCTTTCTGTAAGCTCTTTCATATGTTCGTGTTTGTGTACAGCCTCCATATCAACGGGCTTTGGTGTTCTTTTGTTACGTGATGTTTCTCTGAATTGTTCGCTTACTATCTTTGTATATATTATTTCATTAGCAAGTGTATCTATTTTTTTAATTACAATGCCTTCTCCGATTTTTCCACCCAAATCTGTTTTTCCTACAAGATGCATATAATCGTCCCATTTTGTAAAAGTTCCTTCAAAAAATACACCAACATACTTAACACCAAGCTTTTCTGCAATAGCTTTTACTTCATTCTGAGGCAGATACACTGATTTTTCCATATCAAAAACATCAAAACAATAAAAATTATTATAACATTCCTCAGGATATTCAACAGTATGTTTTACAAGCCATTCTCCGAATATTCTGAGATTATCGCCAAGTACTTTATATACTTTGGACTTATCAAGATTCTGAACCCATTCATAAAAACCTCTTAGTGTATTATATTGTGTCAGAGTTTGTCTTCTGCTGAAACATACCAATGTATCTTCATCACTATCGTATTGAAAACTTGCATTTGCTCCATCAATTTTTTCCTGAATGATAATTTTATCTCCTTTATTAAATTGTTTGGAGATATCAAAGTTAAAATTATCAATATCCATATAATTTTTGTGTTTTAACATAATTCATCACTCCTATAATGTTATAAATTTTAGAAATAATTGGTTATAAAAAATACAGATTTTTGAGTTTTAAACATATCTATGACCTTGTCACAAGACATATTTAACAACTCTTTATGGCTGAAATATGCCTGACCTGTATCTTTTACATTATAACTTACTTTTTTTGATAAAAGTACCCGAATTTTTTACTATTGACAAAAAGTTTTTTTCATAGTATAATTAATTGAGTAAAATCTTCTTTAAAAAGAGAGAGAATAAGCTTTATGTTCTGTGATTATTTTCTCTATGTGGTTGTTTAAATCATATAATAACATAGTTTTTTGGCAATGTCAAGGAAAAAAGGTCCTGGATTTTTTTCCTCAATAATGAAAGGGTTGATAAAATGAAAGAACAGAATTCATATTGTGTTGATGAAACGAAATGGAAGGAAGAGTTTTCTAAGAAAATAAACAAATTGCTAAACAAGAAAAATGTCAGCATAAACAAAGTTGCATCTGATATAGATGCTGACCCGAAAACACTTCGCAATTATATCAATTGTGAAAATATACCATCAGCAATTATGGTTATAAAACTTGCAAAATATTTTGATGTAAGCATAGATTACCTTGTTTTGGATAATCAAAATAATATAAGTTATTCTGATGAAACAATTTTAGCACTTGGTACACTTATTAAAAACTTTGATGTATCTTTGGTAAAAGGTTTGGTAAAAGGTTTAGGAAAAGATAATGAAGAATCTGATGATACAATTATTCTTAAAATAAAAGATAAAATTATAGCGACCATTGTTAAAGAAATGTATCTTACAAGAAATTCTTCTGATTTTCATAATATTGTAAATAAGCTTATGCAATATTATGGAAAAATGATAGTTTATGATAATCATCTTATTGATTATCATACTTTTCAAAATCTTATACGTCATAAATATGTATATGATAATTTTGAATATGAAATGGAACTTGCTGACGAAAATGGAACTGAATTTTTAGGTGTTGATGCATATACGCTTGAAGAAATTGAAGAACGTGAAATTGAATGGGAAAATATGAGTTTTGAAGAACGTGAAAAATGGTGGAAAGAATTTAACAAAAGCTAATTTGATAATTAACTCAAATTTGATGAAAGTTAGATGTTAATCAAAGCCCGAAAATAAAAGTTTTAGTCAAGCTTTTTTAAAAACTTGCAGGGTTTGAGACAGCATCTAAAACTTCACGAGGTAAAGGAAAATAGCGTCCAAACGCTCTAAAGAGATGAAAAGAGGGGAAAACCTGTATGAGAGGTTTTCCCCTAAAAAGTTTTGAAACTACGAATTTTCGACATTTGATGAAATAAAAATATTTTTAGGGTATAAAAATTTTTTCAGCTGTTATATAATATTTTCAAGGAGGTGAGAGCCATTATTGAAGAACTAATTAACGTGAGTTCGACAGAAAAAAAGAAAAGAATATAGAAAAATCCACCTCAATTTGCTATAATGGTAATGGTCAAAAAACAATAAAGCAATTAGAAAGGTGGATTTTTATGGAACAGCAAATAGCTGTATTTTGTGA
>JAZKXQ010000029.1:0-3976 GCA_045611725.1 Oscillospiraceae bacterium | reverse complement strand
CCTTTTTTCAGCTTTTTTAAAAAATGAAATCATCTTCAAAATTATATTCTTCATCTTCTTCATATTCTTGCTGTTTCTCTTGCTCTCGTTCTTCTTTCAGCTTACTTTCAACATAATTTAAAACTTCATCAAATGACATATTAACTCTTTTTCTTGCTGTTTCGTTTATGTCTTGAATTACTTGCTCTGTTGCTCGTTGTGTTACTTGCTCTATTATCTTCTTCTGATTTTCTTCTTGTTGTTTGAGTTCTTGCTCTATTTTCTTTTTTTCTTCTTCAACTCTCGATAACTTGCTGACAAGCTGATTTTCAGCTTTTTTCAGATTATCAACAGTTCTATATTTACTTTCCCATTCTTGCAATCTCAACTCATTCTCTGCTTTAATTGCTGAACATTCTTTTTCCCAGTTCGGAATAATTTTCTTTTCATAATTTTTTAAATCTTTATCATATTGACTATTTTCTCTTTTTATCTCTCTCTTATTTGGAGTATATGCCCCAACTTCAAAATCATAAAATACAGGTTTGTCAGGTGCTTTTGGTTTCGATGGAAGTTCTTTAAGTTCTAACTTTGGAATGTTGCTCAACAGATTACTTTTACTTATTTCATTTTCTCTTTGCAAACTTTTATTTTCTTTTTTTAACTTTTCATTTTCTCTTTTTAATTTTTCATTCTCTTTTTGAAGTGTTTCTGCTTTGAGTTCTTGCACTGTTTTATTTCCGTTTGCTGTTGCACCGTTCAATATGTTGACTTCACAATTCAATTTTTGCTCTAAATGTTTTTGCAATTGTTGATGTATTGTTTTCAGAGAGAATTTTGTTTCTAAATTTTTTGCACAGAGTTTTTCAATTCCTTTATCTTCTACAATCGGAATAAAATCAAAATGCATATGAGGTGTTGTTTCATCGAGATGCACACAAGCTGACACAACATTTTTCTCTCCGTATCTGTTTGCAAACCATTCATATGAATTTTGGAAAAAATCTTTTTGCAATTCTTTTGGCAAATCACTCGGAACAGTTAAGACCCAACTGCACATCTTTACAGCATCTTTTCTGATTGCTTTTCCTGTTCTCGTTTTTGTTTTTTCTTCAATTTCTGCAAATCTTTTATTAAAAAATTCTTTTGCTGACAAACCATTTCTTTTCCTCAAATCATAATTATTTTTTGTTTTCATCACATCAATTTTTTCATTTGAATGATTATGTTTACTAATTCCTTGCTGACCTCTGTTATCGTGTTCAATAACTGCTAATACATTTCCTTTTATTTTTTGATAATGCATTTTAATTTCTCCTTTACAGTTAATTTGATGTACAATTTAATACAGCTAATTTGAGAAGTCTATCGAGTTACACTTTAGCCTACGTCTAAAGTGTACTCGGCAGGGAGTTCCCCCTGCACCCCCTCTATTATTAAAGAAAAAAAACTGGAGAACAGGAAGTTCAAGTTCTAACTGTAAGCTAAGAACAAGACAAGAACCACTGATTTTTTTTCTTGCCTTATATGGAAAAACGCTAACGTAACACGTTAGCGTTAAACCTTTGAAGGAAAAAAAATCAATCAATATTTTATCTCAGTACTTGAAATGAATTTGCTTGAAATTCCTCGATGTTCTAAATACTCTTTACGATATTTTTCACGTTCAGCACTCGACACAGCTTTTTTATATTTCGTGAAAAGTTCTCTTGCAATCAACTTATCGAGTTTATCATTCAATTGCTGTCTAATTAAATCAGCTTGATAACTGTTAGTTGCATTTTCATTGAAGAAATATTCAAGCAAATTGCTGAACAGTTCTTCATCAATCTGTATTTGCTTACTCATTGTTTTTTTTCATCGGGAAATTATATTGTGACCTCGACAGCCAATCACTTGCAAGATAACGTTCATCAGAACCTCCCGACCTTTCTGATGATGTTAAGTCAGCAATAAACTGAGATAACAGAGCATTGACATTAGTGTTATAATCATTTGCTAAGTCACGCAACTTTTGGTACTCGTCAGATGTTAAGTCAATCCCTATTCGCATAGTTTTCATATTTCATTCATTCTCCTTAAAGTCAGTTACAAGAAATTTAGATTTACTACCGAAGCCTTCTTCTACATCAACACGAAGTACAACAGTTCCAACCATACCTTTTTTATATTTTTCCTTATTTCCCATATCTTTATCTTTAAAAAACACTCTGTCCATATCTTCACCGACATCACAAGTCAGCTTGATGTAATAACTTTCCACTTTCTCATTTTTCTCATTCATAAAAGATGCATCTATAACATCTACTCTACGAATTTCAACATTTTTAACCTCTGCTGAAAAATGATAAATCTGTTTTTCAACTTTTTTATTATCTGCCATTTGATTATACCTCACTATCTTCATTTTTAATTAAATTTTTCAAGTCAAAATTATCAATATGCACTTTCTGAACACGTCCATCGGGATTTTCTTTTCGCCAATTTTCTCTCAAAATTTCCGTAATTATCGCAGGTCTGCTTGATAATAATAATATATACTCTGATTGTCCGTGATATAGAGTAACAACATCTGTCCAACGTGTTATCCCATAATCTATGATTTTCTGCATAATTTCATCATACAAGATACCTTGCTCAAACTTTGTTGGCTCTACTACAAAGCCATTCAGTCTGATAATTTCGTCTTTAAAATATCCTTGATACTTTTCAGGTGCATTGATATGCAAGAAATAATCATAAGCATTTCTCAGACTTCTGCATTTCTGTATATACGGACAATTCAACATAGTTTGAAGTAATGTATTCATTTCCCTAAAACTACACTTCTTATCTGTCTTAACAATGCCGTGCCTATGCATTTTCTTTCTGTCGCCCATCTTATACCTTGCACCTTTGGGAATGATTTCCCCTGTTTCAGCGTTTATCATTTCGGGGCTATCGTGCGACCAAGTATCTTTGTCGTGCCACGGACTTAACGCTACCTGCATACCTGTTGCTTGAAGTTTTTCTATGTAATGCTCTGGCACACTATCATCATACACTATGAAACTCCACCACAGCCCTTGCTGTCGTATTCGGTCATCGTGTTTTGTCAGATGATATGTCCAGCCTTCCACTTCATCTTCATACAACGCTATTTCTTTTTGAATTTTTTTTGTTATTTTTTCTTCCCTTTTTGTTAAAACTGTGGTATAATCAATTTGAAGTCTTGTGTCCTCACTACTTGCCGATACTTTCGGCAGTGTGGGGGCATTTTTTTTATACTTAATCACAGTTTTAGCTGATACCCCTGTTTCAAGTGCAATATCTTTAACAGTATGCCCTTGCAACAATCTTTTTCTAATTAAATTTTGTTTTTCCTCAGTAATTGGACTTCTCGCCATTACTATCTACTTCCTTTCGGTACTTATTAACCTTGTACCTCAACCCTGCATCAGATATTCCATATTTTGCAGATACTTCTTTTAAACTTTTATCTGTTTCAAGATATTCTTTTATCATCTGTAAATCAGTTTCGGTAAAAGGTTTTTGACTTCTTCCCCTTGGTTTCATAATGATTTTTCTCCTTTTTGATTTTTCTCCTTAACAAGAGTTTTATGTTTTCCTTACAATATATATTGTACAATATTATCTTCTGTTTGTCAACTGTTTTTTTTATCTTTTATTTATTTTTTTCTTCTGTTTATAGTTCCAAAGTTCACTTTTTCTTAAATTTTTAATAAGTTCACACTTTTTTTTTAAAAATAAGTTCATTTTTTCCCTATCTCAAACCCCGTATTTTCGGACTTTTATTGAATAAGTTCATTTTTTCACTCGATTGAAACGTTATGTGGTGTCGTAGTACACCACATAACCTTTTTTCAGCTTTTTTAAAAAATGAAATCATCTTCAAAATTATATTCTTCATCTTCTTCATATTCTTGCTGTTTCTCTTGCTCTCGTTCTTCTTTCAGCTTACTTTCAACATAATTTAAAACTTCATCAAATGACATAT
>JAZKXQ010000028.1:0-3275 GCA_045611725.1 Oscillospiraceae bacterium | reverse complement strand
AGGAATCACATCTGCTTCTTCTATATTCGCTGTCTAAACAATCTACTAATTCCAGATAATCAATAACGATTAATCCAAGATGTCCACATTTTTGTAAAAGACGTATAGTACGATGCATGTCTTCCAAATAAAAAATATTATCAATCACGCATACATCTGAATTGAATGGGATATTACCATGACAGTATATCTGTTGTCTTGTAGCTTCAAGTGAAAAATATACCACTTGTCGTTCAGGACATTTCTGTTGCAATTTTTGAGCAATTGTTAATGCGAGTGCTTCGTGTTCCATACGTGGTCTTGCAGCCATCAGTGTCAAACTTTCATTAGGTAAAAATAATTTATTTTTATTCATATTATTTCCTCCATTACATCACAATGTTGTTTTATTTCAACTAAATCTTTAGTATATCTGAAGTATAACAAAAGCTATGGGATAATTTTAGTACATCGCATTAAACATTGTAATATAACAAACTCTATTTCTCATATATTTTTAATGGAATAAATTTTTTGTTGGTTATAGGACTCAATCCTAACTAAAACTGCATACAATAAAATAGAACTATAAAAAGGAATGATGGACATTGAATTTTTCAATATCTTTCATTCCTTCTCTCTATCTAAAAATCATTATAGGTGCTGATACAAGTAATAGAATTGAACCTGATATAAGAGAAATTTAAGGTGAAATATGGTTTGGAAAATAATAAAGTATTATTTACATCTTTAAGCTATATATTAAGAAATATAATAAAAATAATCACTATATATATTACTATAATTATAAAAATTAATTATATATAGTTGTTAATTGACAAGTAAAATATAAAAAGGGATAAAGCCGAAGAAAAGCGGGAAAAACAGAATAAATGGTGGGAAAGTCCGTAGGTACGGTGGTTTTTAGGTGGTTAAAAGTGAATTAAATTGAATATGTTAAAAAATGGTGTCAAAAAATATTGCCCTGATTTCAGAAGTTTTTCTGATTTCAGGGCTTTTTGTTTTTTTCGAACGCTCTATGTTCGAAAAGCGTTCTAAAGTTGTTCGAGGTTGTTCGAAAGCCGTAAACACGCACTTTTCTTTTTAAACCTGCTTTTTGAAAATTCAAAACTTTAGTATTTTTCAGTTGAAATTCTAATGCGAATATGCGAACAAATTTAAGGTTTAATGCGAACCAGTTCGTATTAAATTTTTTTCAAAAAAGATACATCTATCAACCTGCATTTTCCATCTTGGTTTCAAGAGATTTATTTTTAATCATACCTTTCATTTCTCCTAATATTTCTCCTTTTTCTATATCAGTAAGAAGTTCAAACATATCTAAAAATCTCTTTTTATCCTCGCTAAGTTTATTATTTGATTCATCACATTTCCCTGTTAAAAGATAATCTATAGTAACTTCTAAATAGTTAGATATTAAAATTAAGTTTTCAGCATTAGGAACTCTGTCGCCTTTTTTCCAGTATCCAATCAAACTATCGGATATTCCAGTTTCTTTGCTCATTTTATATGCTGATATATTTTTTTCAGACATAATATTTGTAAGCATTTGTGCAAAAATCATAAAAAACTCTCCTCAAATTTATCAATCTTTTTAACTCTATTTTGTTGACTAACTAACAAAATAGAGTTATAATATAAATATACCTGTTAGGCATATGACAGGGTATAGCAACCCGTATTATAATTCTATCATTTATAATATAAAAGGTCAATAAAAGCAACTTGAAAATTTCAAAAAAAGGAGTGATATTTATGACAGTTGGAAGAAATATCAGAAACAGGCGTGAAAAAATTGGTCTTTATCAGTCTGAACTGGCTGAACGTGCTGAGATTACTCAGGCTCAGATAAGCAGAATTGAAAGAGATAAAAGAGAACCTTCACTCTCAACTATTAAAAAGATAGCTTCTGTACTTCGCTGTTCTGTTGATGAGCTCATCGGAACAGATAACAGGTCGGCTTAATACAGAGTTGAAAAAATATTTAACAGAGTGGATTTACAGAGTTGTAGATTTATAAAGTAGAAAGGTGAAAGATATGAACATTATTGAAACTTTAGTCCTGCTCGATGAAAACCAAAACGTCATAATAAAATGTGATACGATAGCATTGTATGTTGGTAAAGTTAAGGACATTCCCTTTTCAATTCTTGCACCAATCAGAAAGCACGATGTCGCAAGAATTGAAACAGCTAATTCAGATGCAATTCAGATTATAATGGTATCTATGCAGAGAATATGTGAATTTATTTAAAGAAAGGATTACAATTACTATGAAAAATTTAAAAGCTAAATTTGTAACAACTGAATTGACTAAGTTGCTCAAGGCAATGGATAGCGAAATTCATAGCTGTACATACACCATTAAAGATAATGGAGAGGAAATTGTAACTGTATGGTCTGGTTTTTTCGGAGAAGCAGACTGTGATTGCAAAGTTTGTGTAACAGGAGACAGCCTTGCACAGCTTACAATCGATGTAATCAAAAAAGCTGTTATGTAAAAGCCGAAACAGCAGGAATTATCCTGCTGTCCACTGGGAACGGTCACCCAGTGCTGACGATGGCAGACCAAGAAATGAGGTGAATTTAATGGCACAGTTGACCTTATATTACTGGAACAATGACAACAAACCTAAATTTAGCATTGGAATAAATAATATTCATATTGATGGACTTAATAGTATCGATTTACATTGTGATGTACTTGATGGGGAACGTAAATGCACTTTTAAAATGGAAGGTGATTTAGCACCTTTTCTTTCTACTATTGACAAGTTGGAAGAAAGCAAAAAGTAAATGTGGAGTGTTTTTTGAATTAAGCAAAACACCCCACACATACTGGGAATATGTGTGGGGTTAAATGAAATTAAAACATTTTACTTTGTAAGAAATTTAATTCCTTCAGAGGTAACGCTGTATATAACTTTGTGAGCATTTACATACACTTTATCGTCATATGCTGATATAAGGTTGTCATTAACAAGCTCATCAATTAAGCGTTCTTCTCCTGGATTGCAAACATCAGAGGATTTAATTTCTTCTGAATTTTTCAACTCAACAATAATATTTGCAAGTATTTCCTTTTTTCTGCTGATTGACATATTTACACCTCCTTTCTTAATTACAACTCATCTTTTAAACTCTTTCCAGCACGCATCCAGCAGTGCTTCCTCCTCCAAGGGCTCGTCACTGAACTCCGCAAGAACCCTAAGACTTGCCTCCAACAGTTCCTCGTCATAAGGCTCATCTCCATTGCAGCCCTGCCAGCCATATTC
>JAZKXQ010000027.1:0-7169 GCA_045611725.1 Oscillospiraceae bacterium | reverse complement strand
TACCTTTGCGGTAATCCTAAGCCTGTTTCAGTTTACGGTGCAACGTTCCAAAAGCTTTTTAACCGTCCACACATTAAGGGCGGAAAGGCTTATAACTCAGTTTCTGCAGGCAATAACGATATTTGTGACGTAGAAGATTTAGCAAGTGCTATGATTCGTTTTGACAACGGCTTAGTGCTTTCTGTAGAAGCAAGCTTTTCACTTAATCTTAAAGAGCCTAAGGGCGATATTGAATTTTTCGGTACAAAGGCAGGCGCAAAGCTTGACCCTCAGGTTGAAATTTTTACAGATGAGCAAGGCTATTTAGTAAACGTTTCCTTCGATAACGATACCCCATTAAGCTTTGACGGTCTTTTCGCAAGAGAGATAAATCATTTTGTAGATTGTGCTATGAATAACGTTCCTTTTGCAGTTATCCGTGGAATTTCCGATGCCGCAAACAGACGAAATGCCACAAAGCGTCAGAATTCGGAAAGCGAAAAACAGAAAGTCAATACTATTATGACTACTCTGAGCGAAACCAGTCTTGAGCTTAAGGCTATTCTTGGAAAAACTGAACTTGATTTGAATGAAGTGCTTTCACTTGAAGAAGGAGATATAATTCCTTTGAATACAAAGCTTGATGATACTATAACAATTTCAGTTGATGAAGTTCCTTGGTTCTCTGCAAAACTGGGAGAACTTAAAATAAAAAAAGCTGTCAAAATTTGCGACAATATAAAGAAAAATGAGAATGTCAGCTATGACTTTAAATTTTAAATAAAATTACCTGAAAGGGGAAAGAAACATCAATGAGTAATATTTCTAATCTTAATTCTGAACAGAAAGAATCAATACTTGAAGTTGTAAATGTCGGTATTGACGCAGGAAGCGAGATGCTTTCATCAATACTAAGCAAAAAAATTACAATGAAGGCAGACAGATGCCAGATATCCGGAGTAAGCCGTGCAGTAAGCTCTAAATTCAAGCCCTCAATAGCCGTAACCGTCGAAGCTATGGGAGCTTTTGAAGGAAAAGCTGTTGTTGTTATAAAAAATAAAGATGTTCAGGCTGTTCTGGATATTTTTATGAACGGCAATATTTCCGAAAATCAGGAATTTGTTCTTGATGAATTCAGCCTTGGAACTATAAGAGAGCTTATAAATCAGGTTCTTGTTCCATACGCCGAAGCTCTTACAGGCTTTTTTGGAAGCAGTGTAAGTATGAGAATTCTTAATATAAGAGATTTTGAGGGAAACAACATTCTTGCTGATGAATTTCTTTGCAAGGAAAACAGCAGAGCAGCTGGTATCGGTTTCAGTTTTGGAATTGATAAGGCAATGAAAAGCAATTTCATATGCATAGCGTCTGAAAATTTGATTTCCTCAATGTGTAGTAAAATGAGTATGAGTAGTAAGGAGTCTGAATTGTCATTGAAAAAGAACAGAGCATCTGATGACTTATATAGTTCATTAAGTATAAAAAATGGTAGATTCCCCGATTTTGGAGGTCAGACTGTTCCAGCAGCAAGTAAACTCCTTAATGGTAATATGGATATACTTATGGACGTTCCTCTCAATGTTACAATTGAGATTGGCAAAACCAGAAAAAAAATGAAGGAAATCCTTGAATTTGGTCAGGGAACTATAATAGCTCTTGATAAACAGGCAGGAGCTCCTGTCGATGTTGTGGTAAACGGTCAGCTTATTGCAAGAGGTGACGTTGTTGTTATTGATGATAATTTCGGTGTAAGAATAAGTGAAATTATCGGTACTTCAGCCACAAATAAAGACGAATAGCAATTTTCTCTCGGGAGGTTTGAGTTCATTATGGGTCAGACACAGTCAGCTGCAGATATTATTCTTAGTGTTGTAACAGCACTTCTCGGATTTGCAGTTGTAATTGTTCTTGCTTATGTATGTACAAAATACATAGGTGGAAAAATGTCTTTGAAAAATAATGGTTCAAAGAATATTAAAATTATTGACAAGATACCTCTTTCTGCTGATAAACAATTGATAATTATTGAATCGGCTGGAAAGACTATGCTTCTTGGTGTTACAGCTCAGCATATTGAACTTATTTCAGAACTTGACGAAAATTTAATTTTCCTGAATGAAAGTTTTAATCCTTCAGAACAGGATTTTATCTCTGTACTGAAGAAAAATATTGAAAACAATAATTTGTTTTCTGCTGTCAGAAAGAATAAGGAGAATACAGATGAAAAACAGGATTAGCTTGAATAAATCAATTTTAAAAAATGCAGTGTGCTTTGTTCTGGCACTTGTTGTTATGCTGTTTGCTCTCAACTGTCTTTCAGCGTCGGCAGTTAATCTGCCCGAAGATGAAGAAGATTCCCGTAATTCAAACAGCATAACAATAGATATTGCATCAGGCGAGGCAGAAAATTCCTCAAGTGCACTTGATTTGCTGTTTCTTCTTGCACTTCTTGCACTGATACCTTCAGTGCTTATAATGGCAACAAGCTTTACCCGTATAATCATAGCATTTTCTTTTCTCAGAAATGCTCTCGGAACTCAAAGTTCACCTCCTAACCAGGTACTTACGGGACTTGCACTCTTTATGACCCTGTTTATTATGATGCCTGTAATAAATGAGATGAATGAAACTGTTTATAAACCTTATATTGCAGGTGAAATGACTCAGGAAGAAGTTCTTACCGAGGGCGTTAAACCTCTTAAAAAATTTATGCTTAAACAGGTCTATAAAGAAGACCTTAGTATGTTTATGGAAATAGCTGACTCAAAGGAAGTTATCAATGTTGAGGAATATAATTCCCAGGATAAACTTTCTGAACTGAGTCTTCTTGTTATTATGCCATCGTTTATCCTCAGTGAAGTTAAACGAGGCTTTTTAATCGGTTTTCTTCTCTATATCCCATTTCTTGTAATTGACCTTATAGTATCAAGCGTTCTTATGTCAATGGGTATGATGATGCTTCCACCATCAATGATTTCACTTCCGTTTAAAATAATGCTGTTTATAATGGCTGATGGCTGGGAATTGCTTATTCAGTCACTTATTGCAGGATTTAACTAATTATCAGGAGGTGCAATTATGGATTCGGGACAGGTACTTATTATATTTCAGTATGCTATGATACTGAGTTTTAAAATTGCAGGGCCTTTTCTGATTGCAAGTATTCTTATAGGTCTTGTAATAGCTATTTTTCAGGCTGCAACCCAGATTCACGAACAGACTCTGACATTTGTTCCAAAAGTTCTTGTTATGGCTCTTATGATGTTTATTCTGGGTTCGTGGATGATAAAGCTTATGAATGAATTTTTTGAGCTTATATTCACAAAAATATCAGGTATATGAGGAAATGAATTGTGCTTACTATAATTCTTGATAATATATATGCCTTTTTTCTTGTATTTGTGAGAATTGCAGGACTAATCCTGTTTAACCCTCTTTTATCAAGAAGAAACATACCTTCAATGGCTAAAGTAGGTCTTATAATGTTTTCATCGTTTATTATAGCTCCTACTGCCTTGATTTCTGAAAATTTCTATACAGATTCAGTTTCTTTCATTATTTCAATAGGAAAGGAACTACTTGTCGGATTTATATTTGCATATGTTTTCAATGTCTTTTATTATATGATTTTTACTGCCGGTGATTTGCTTGATATGCAGTTCGGATTTTCTATGGCTAAGGTTATGGACCCTGGAACAAATGTACAATCGGCAGTTACTTCAAATCTTTTGAATATGCTTTTCATAGCGTATATTTTTTCAACTGATACACATCATCTGCTTATAAGACTTGTGGTATTTTCTTATGATGTTATACCTGTGGGTGCAGGAAATATCGTTATAGATTCATTGCCGGAATTTGTTTTTGAAATGTTTGTATCAGCATTTATGATTATAATGCGTCTTACATTTCCTTTTATTGCAGTGGAGCTTATTATTGAAATATGCCTTGGTATAATGATGAAACTTATACCTCAGATACACGTTTTTATTATAAATATGCAGTTGAAAATTGTTATATCAATAATTATGCTGTTTATGCTTTCAGAGCCAATTGCGGCTTTTCTTGATAATTATGTTTCAAGAATGTTTGAGTATATGCAGAATGCTTTATATGTAATTGCAGGATAAGGGGGGAGAACTGTGGCTGACAACGGCGAAAAAACCGAGAAGCCTACCGCCAAACGGCGACAGGACGAGCGAAAAGAAGGTAACGTCTTTCAAAGCAAGGAAGTTGGTACTGTATTCTCCTTGCTGGTTGTTTTTTACAGTTTTAAACTGCTTTATTCTCTTACTGAATCAACAGTTATAAAATATATAACCGATATATTTACTTCGATTTCAGATACTAATACTCTTGGAATATCTGAATCCCAGAAACTTTTTACAGACGCTTTGCTGGTATTTGCCATTTCAGCAATGCCAATACTCATTATTGCAGGAATAGCAGCAATACTTCCTGTAATAGTTCAGACCAGAGCTTTGGTTTCATTCAAATCAATAAGACCTAAATTCAGTCATATAAATCCCATTAATGGTATAAAGAAAATGTTCTCCTTAAAGGGTATTATTGAGCTTTTAAAATCAATAATCAAAATCGCAGTTCTTATTTATGCAGTTTATACTGTTATAAAAGATGAAATGCCCTCTATGTACAAGATGATTGATATGAGCGTCAGTGAGATTTGTACTTATACAGGAAATCTGATAATGGATATTCTTGAAACCCTTATAATAGTTTTTGCTTTCGTTGCAGGGTTTGACTATATGTATCAGAGATGGGAATATGAAAAAAATCTTAGAATGACTAAACAGGAAATTAAAGAAGAATATAAAAATACTGAAGGTGACCCGCAGATTAAGGGAAGAATTAAACAGAAACAGCGTGAATCCGCAAACAGACGTATGATGCAGGCTGTTCCCGAAGCCAATGTTGTAATAAGAAACCCTACCCATTATGCAGTCGCTTTAAAGTATGAACACGGCGTTAATTCAGCACCGATTGTTGTTGCAAAAGGTAAGGACAGCATAGCTCTTAAAATAATTGAGATTGCTGAAAAGCACAATGTAGTTGTAGTTGAGAACAGACCTCTTGCAAGAGCATTATATGCTGATGTAAAACTTGACAGTGAAATTCCAAGCACTTACTATCAGGCAGTTGCCGAGGTAATCGCTTTCGTATATAAAGTTAAGAAAAAGGAACTGAAATAAAATGAATAAATTTCTGAAACTTATGAATAATGCGGTTGCAGCGTTTGTAATACTTATTGTATTCCTCCTGATTATACCGCTTCCGACTGCCCTTCTGGACTTTTTGTTTATAGTTCAGCTTGGTCTGTCGCTTATTATACTTCTTACATCAATGTATATCAAGGAGTCGCTGGAATTTTCAGTGTATCCTACAATGCTTCTTGTTACTACCATATTCCGACTTGGTCTTAACGTATCCTCAACCCGTTCAATCCTCACAAATAATGGATATGCAGGTGAAGTTGTAGAAACGTTCGGTGAGTTCGTTATCAGAGGAAATGTTATAGTAGGTCTTGTTATATATCTTATAATCGTACTCGTTCAGTTCCTTGTAATTACCAAAGGTTCGGAGCGTGTTGCTGAAGTTTCGGCACGTTTTACACTTGACGCTATGCCTGGTAAACAGATGGCCATTGATGCTGACTTAAGCTCTGGTCTTATAGATGAAAAAACTGCAAGAATAAGACGTGAAAAAATTCAGCGTGAAGCTGACTTTTTCGGTTCAATGGACGGTGCTTCAAAGTTCGTAAAGGGTGACTCGATAATGTCAATTGTCGTAACCTTTATAAACCTTATTGGTGGTATAGTAATCGGTTTCGTTGAAAATGTTGGTACATTTTCAGAAATTATGAATATTTACACCATTGCCACCGTTGGTGATGGTCTTATGTCCCAGATACCTGCACTTCTCATTTCAGTTGCTACAGGTATGATGGTTACACGTTCAGCCTCTGAAGCTGATTTCAACACTGACTTTCTTAATCAGTTTAAATCACAGCCTCTCGTTCTCATAATTGCAGGTATTGCACTTATATTCCTTACTCTGATAGGATTTCCTCCTATTCAGACATTTATCCTTGCAGGTATTCTTATTGCTCTTGGTATTCTTCTTCTCAGAACATCAAATAAACAGCTTGAGGCAATTCAGGAGGGTGAGGCTCAGGAAGTCGTTCAGGAAATTACAAGCGAGGCTGTATATTACAGAAATATTGATAATCTTTACGCTCTCCTTAATGTTGAGCTTATAAGAATTGAATTTGGTTACAGCCTTATTCCTATAGTTGATGAAAATAGTGGAGGAAATTTCCTTGACAGAGTTGTTATGTTCAGAAAACAATATGCAAGTGAAATGGGATTTGTTATTCCTCCTGTACAGTTAAAGGATAGTGGACAGCTTAATCCTAACCAGTATTCTATATGCCTTAAAGGTGAGGAAGTTGCAAAGGGCGATGTACTTATAGACCATTATCTTGCACTTGCTCCCGATGGAAATGACACAATTGATGGTATTGATACAGTTGAACCAGCATTTGGTATCTAGGCTAAATGGATTAGCGAGGTTAAAAAGGTAAGGGCAGAACTTATGGGATACACTCTTATCGACCCGACTTCAGTTATTATTACTCATCTTTCAGAAGTTATAAAGGCTCACGCATATGAACTCCTCAACCGTCAGGAAACAAATAATATACTTAATAATTTCAGAAAGACAAATGAAGCTATAGTAAATGATATTATTCCTTCAATTGTAACAATAAGCGAACTTCAGAAAGTTCTGTGTCGTTTGTTGCAGGAAGGTATACCGATAAAGGATATGGAAACAATTCTTGAAACTCTCGGAGATTATGGTACAAAGGTTAAGGATACGGATATGCTTACAGAATATGTAAGACAATCCCTTAAAAGAACTATTTCACATAAATTCTCCGAAGCAGGTCAGATGAAGGTTTTAAGCCTTGATGGAAGTGTTGAAAATGCTATAATGGCATCCGTAAAGAAAGTTGATAGTGGTTCATATCTTGCACTTGACCAGAATACAATACAGAAAATTGTTGTATCAGCTACGGAACAGCTTAATAAAGTAAAGGAGCTTGTACAATTGCCGATAGTAATTACTTCGCCTGTTGTAAGAGTTTACTTTAAAAAGCTTATAGACCAGTT
>JAZKXQ010000026.1:0-9290 GCA_045611725.1 Oscillospiraceae bacterium | reverse complement strand
AGCAGTTTTTGCCCTGTAAAAATCTATAAATGCATTTGAAACTGCACTAAGTACAGCCATTGCATTACTCTGCTGGAGAAAAACTTCATCAAGCAGAATAAGAGCCTGTTTTGTATTGAAAGATGTTACTGCCCTTGCAAGATTGAAAACCGTTGAATCAAGCTGTCGTGGAACAAGAGCAGAAATCATTTCAGAGGTAATTTCTCCCCTATCAGCATAACTGCATAGCTTGTCAAGTTCATTCTTTATCATCATTGAATTGCAAAGGCATAATTCAACAATCGCTGAAGCATTTTTACTGCTTATTGAACAGCCCATTTTTTCAGCTGATTTTATAACCGATTTTACAAGCTCTGGAACTGTTTTAAGCTCCATTTCGCAGACAGTACCTTTTTTTGCTATAAAATCAATTATCTTTTTATTTTTCGGTGTAGGATATTTTTTCCCGTCCTTTACATCAAAACCTGTTATATAGAAAAGAATTACAGTAGTTTCAGGGATATTCTCAATAATTTCATTAAGGCTTTTAATGTCATCTGCTAATAAATCCTCACCATTAATATCATTTATAACTATGAGATTAAAATCAGCAGTCATAGGAAACATTTCAGAATAATCATACAATTCGCTTAAGTTAAGCTCTTTCCCGATAAATTTCTGGTAACTGCTTTCATCTCCGTTATGAGTAATTTTAGCTACAAGTAGTTTAGTGATATTTTCAACTGACATTATATCTCTGCCATAAAAATAATAAACCCTTTCAAAAGAACCTGATTTTATTTTTCTGACAACATCATCGTATTGCATTACAGCCAAAAAATTCACCTCTCAAACTCAGCTTTAGAAACGCCATCTGTTTTTAAAGTCAGATAATCTGATATTTCAGATGACATTATTTCAGAATTATTTTTATAAAGATAGATTTTATCAGAACATTTTATAACAAAATCTCCATAATTAATTAAAACTTCAGATTTTTCACATTCAGCAGAAAATCCGTATAAATTATATTGAGCCGAAATATTTTCAGTATCGAAATATTCTGGAACAGTATCACATATAAGCGTATCTTTAAGGATATATGTATCATATGGCAGATATACAGAATTTACATCACAATAAACAAGCTGTTTATTATATGAAGACATATTTCTGTACTGCTTATCTGCAATAATCAGATTATTTATCCTGTCTTTTCCATATTTCTGAATATATGAAAATGAATAATCAGGATTTTTAACTCCTCCCGAAATATCTATAATATCAATGTGATTATTATATTGAATTATAACAAGGTCGGAGGAAGATTTTCCAAAAACCGATACAGAAAGAATATCTGCTGAACAGTAACCATATGCAACTATACTAACCGATATTACTGAAACTGATAATAACAATGAAAGCATAACTGCACTGCGTTTTTTAAAAACAGCATAAGAAATGCATACAAAAATAAACAGAATTAATATGATAACTTTTATAAAATCAAATCCAAGTGGAATTTTTACAAATTTTAAATCTGCCGAATATTCAGCGACATCAACAACAATACTGCAAAGTACTGAAGCGATTTTCAGCAAAGGAACTGAAATAAAATTTATACCACCTGTTATAAAAACTATCATACCCAATATCAGTACAAATGAAATCAACGGTATAAAAATAATGTTGGCAAATGCCGATATAACGGAGGTTTCATTGAAAAAAAGAACCGATATAGGAATAACTATAAAAGACATAAAAAGCATTGAAACAAGATTTTTAAGAAATTTTCTTAATTTATTGTCGCATCTCATTTCAGAAGTCATATACGGAGAAAATACTGCAACAGCATAGAGTCCCGATACAGACAGCAGAAACGATGGATTTTTTACAATAAAAGGATTAAAAAGGGTCATTATTACAACAGCTATGCATAATGAATTAAGGGAATCATTAGTCCTTGAAAACATTGCAGAACTGACAGCAACAAGCATCATTACAGAAGCACGGATTGCAGATAATGAAAATCCCGAACAAATAACAAAAACAATGCATATAAACAGAACAGCAGTAAATAAAGCAAATCTGCTTGTATTAAGTTTTTTAAATAATTTCATTACTACGCCAGATATTACCATAAGATGAAAACCTGATACTGAAAAAACGTGACCTATACCAAATCTGTAAAGAGCAGTTATTGTATTGTCATCAATATCAGCATTTCCCGAACCAAACAGCATTGCACAAAGCAGAACTCCTTCTTCATAAGGCATTAGTGACATTATATTTTTTTCAATGTATGTTCTGTAATCCCATAAAGCTCTTACAAAACTGAAATTATCATTCTGCTTTACCTCAACAGAAGTTATATCTTTCCCCTGAATAAAAATTCCGCAGGATTTATAATAATCCTCTGCATTGAAATTATAATTATTTTCAAAAAGATAAGCTGTACAGCTTAAAGTAATTTCATCGCCGTATTTACAGCCATTTGTATCACTATAATAAATAATTTTTGCATTGACTTCATTATTTATTTTTCCATCAAGCTTATATAAAGACATATCGTCTGCATAATCTGAAATATCAGTAACTTTTCCAATGAAAATTATATTCTGTCCTGCATATGAAGTTATTTTATCATATACAAAGCTTTCTTCAGCACGATATATATAAAATCCCATTGAAAATGCTATAATACATACAGCAACTTCAATATTTTTAAATTTTACAGGATATTTAAGAAACAATGCTGAAATAATTACGACAGGCAAAACTGTAAAATCGTAATCATTGCTTAAAAATGAAGCGAAAAGCAGTCCGAATAAAAGAGGTATTCCAGTATAAACCATTTTTCGCTTCATATTATGTTCACTCCTATTTAAAAAACAATGGAAGTTTCTGAATATATACTATATCATCACGGTCACAGGCATCGCCTTCTGCAAGAACAGCACATTTCCCTGCAACTGTTCCTCTGCATTTTTCAACAAGAGTTTCAATAGCCTTTAAAGATTCTCCTGTACTTATAACATCATCAACAATGAGTACTTTTTTATCTCTGATAAGTTCAGCATCAGTATCTCCAAGATATAAAGTCTGAACAGCCTCCGTAGTAATTGATTTTACATCAACCGATACAGGATTCTGCATATAGAGTTTTACTGATTTTCTTGCTACAACATAGTTTTTACCACATTGTCTTGACATTTCATAAGCAAGAGGTATTCCCTTGCTTTCAGCTGTGATAATTACATCAAAATCCTTTACTTTTTTAAGGAGTTCTTCAGCTGATTTTACGGTAATTTCAACATCTGAGAACATTATAAATGCTCCGATGTCAAGTTTTTCATTAACAGGACACAAGGGAAGTTCCCTTGTAAGTCCTGCAATATTTATTTCATAGAATTTTTTGTCCATATTGAAAACCTCTGTTAACCTGCTGATTCAGCACTCCAGCCGAGTTTTCTTCCTGCGATAAGATGGAAATGAAGGTGCTTTACAGTCTGTCCTGCATCATCTCCGCAGTTTGTTATTACTCTGAAACCATCTGAAAGACCTTTTTCCTCAGCAATCTTTGAAGCTACTTCAAAAATATGAGCAACTACAGAAGAATTTTCAGAATTTATTTCAGAAACTCCTGATATGTGATTTTTAGGTATAAGAAGATAGTGAACAGGTGCTATAGGAGCAATATCCTCAAAAACGTATACTGTTTCATCTTCATAAACTTTTTTACTCGGTATTTCACCTGCAACTATTTTACAGAAAAGACAATCCATTATAAATCCTCCTTATGCAAGAAATTCCTTTACAACGCTTCCAAGCTGTGAAAGGGCATCATCAATCTTATTGATGTCACCTGCACCTGCCATAGCACTGTCGGGACGTCCGCCACCTTTTCCGCCTGTAAGAGCAGCAATTTTCTGAACTACCTTACCTGCAAGAACTTTTCTGGAAACAGCGTCTTTACCACATACACAGCAAATAGAACCCTTACCTTCAAATTCACCTGCGAATACAGCAACTATATTGGAATATTTATCCCTTGCCTTATCGCCCATCTGACGAAGAACATCAGGCTTTGTATTTTTAAACATACCGCTTACAATCATAAGACCGTCAATTTCTTCAGCATTTTCAAACATTCCCGAAGTCTTTGAGTCAGCAATCTGCTGATTGAGTTTTTCAATCTGTTTCTCAAGATTTTTCATCTCAACTGCCATAGCTTCACATTTTACAGTAAGTTCAACAGGATTTGTAAGTTTAAGGGCTTCTGCAGAACCGAGAACGATATTTTTATATTCATCGGCATATGAAAGAACTCCTGCACCTGTAACAGCCTCAATACGTCTTACACCTGCGGCAACAGAAGACTCTGAAACAATCTTGAAAAGACCTATTTCAGATGTATTATAAACGTGAGTACCACCACAGAATTCTATTGAGAATGATTTACCATTGCTTTCCGGTATTTCAACAACTCTTACAACATCTCCGTATTTTTCACCGAACAGAGCCATAGCTCCAAGTTTTCTTGCTTCCTCAATAGGCATTTCTCTCATATCAACGATACGGCTGTCAAGAATTTTTTCATTTACAATATTTTCAACTTTCTGAATTTCTTCAAGTGTCATAGCATTGAAATGTGAGAAGTCAAAACGACATCTTTCAGCATTTACAAGCTGACCTGCCTGATGAACGTGGTCGCCGAGAACTTCTCTGAGGGCAGCTTGAAGAAGATGAGCTGCAGTATGATTTCTTGCAGTAGCTTTTCTTCTTGTCTTATCAACAACAGCTGAAACCTTGTCACCCTTTGAAAGACTTCCCTGTTCAACATTAGCTATATGAAGGAAATGACCATCTGATTTCTTTGTATCTGATACAAAAATTCTGCTTTCTCCGATAGAGATAAATCCTGTATCACCTGCCTGACCACCACTTTCAGCATAGAAAGGAGTTTCTTTAAGAACTATAACAGCGTCATCGCCCTCTGAAACAGTATCAACTTCAGCACCGTCCCTGAATATTGCAAGAACTTCGGAATTTTCTGTTTCAATAGTTTCATATCCCTTGAAAATTGTTGCAGGAGCTTCAACCTTTATACTATTATCAGCCCAGGAAGAACCTGCCTTTGCATTATGGTCAGCTCTTGCAGTTTCTTTCTGTATTCTGATACATTCTTCAAAACGAGCCATATCAACGCTAAGACCTTTTTCTTCTGCAATTTCAAGAGTAAGGTCAATCGGAAAACCGTAAGTATCATTAAGCTTGAATGCGTCATCGCCGGAGAGAACATTTTTACCATCTTTTTCAAGCTGTGAAATAATATCGCTGAGGAGTTCCATACCCTTATCAATAGTCTTTGCAAAGCTTTCTTCCTCAACAGAAATAATTTTCTTTATATAAGCCTGTTTTTCAACGAGTTCAGGATAAGCGTCCTTATTTTCATTTATAACTGTATCGCATACTTTACATAGGAAAGGCTCGTTTATACCGATAAGTCTGCCGTGACGGGCAGCACGTCTTAAAAGTCTGCGAAGAACATATCCCCTACCAGAATTTGACGGAGTAACACCATCTCCTACCATAAAAGTAGTACTTCTGATATGGTCAGTAATAACTCTTAAAGAAACGTCTGTCTTTTCATCTTTTTTATATTCAGCACCTGCAATTTCACATATATGCTTCATTATATTCTGAACAGTATCTACTTCAAAGAGGTTATCAACACCCTGCATAACACAGGCAAGACGTTCAAGACCCATACCTGTATCAATGTTTTTATGTTCCATTTCAGCATAATTGCCCTTACCATCGCTGTTGAACTGGCTGAAAACAAGATTCCATACTTCAACAAATCTGTCACATTCACAGCCTACCTTACAATCGGGAGAACCACAGCCCTTTTCATCGCCTCTGTCAAAGTATATTTCAGAACAAGGGCCACAAGGGCCAGAACCGTGTTCCCAGAAGTTATCTTCCTTGCCAAGTCTTGTCATATGGCTGGGGTCAACTCCGATTTCCTTAGTCCATATATCATAGGCTTCATCATCTTCCTGATAAACTGATACATAAAGCTTATCAACAGGCATTCCAACAACTTCAGTAAAAAATTCCCAAGCCCATAAAATAGCCTCTTTCTTGAAATAATCGCCGAAAGAGAAGTTTCCGAGCATTTCAAAATAAGTACCGTGTCTTGCAGTTTTGCCTACACGTTCAATATCGGGAGTTCTTATGCATTTCTGACAGGTAGTAACCCTTTTATTCGGAGGTACTGCCTGACCAAGAAAGAATTTTTTAAGAGGTGCCATACCTGAATTTATAAGCAGAAGGCTGTTATCACCCTGTGGAACAAGCGAAGCACTTGCCATTCTTGTATGATTTTTACTTTCAAAGAAAGAGAGATACATTTCTCTCAGTTCATTCAATCCATACCATTTCATAAAAAATTTATCTCCTAAAAATTTTGTATATTAATTAATATTCGTCATTACTTCATTGAAAACTTATTCAGCAGTTTCAGAAACTTCCTCGTCAGGAATTTCAACTGATTTTCTGTCAAGGTCAAAAATATTTACCTGTTTTTCTGATAAAAGCTTTAAAAGTTCTCTTACAGCAGAAGTAGCGTCCTTATCTCCGCCCTTAATTCTAAGATATTCAAGCTCTGCGTCAGAAATAGGCAGAGCATAAAGCCAAGTAAGAGTAAAGTCTTCAAGCTCTATTGAACCAAACTGTTCTTTCCAGAATGTCGGAGGAGAAATGAACACTATATGTTTCATATCAGCATCTTTAAGGTATCCTGTAAGGATATTCGGGAAAACAGTACCAAGACCACATTTTAAGTTTCTTTCCATTATTCCGAATGATGCTGTACTTAAAATTCTTGCGATTATGTCAGCATTTTCTTCATTTTTTACTATTGAAGAACCTACAAGTTCAATTCTTATATCCTTTTCACCATTCATAAAGCCTATATCATAATTGATAAGACCAAGAGTTGTACAAGTCAGTAAAGTTTTGTTAGGTGAATTAGGAGCAAAGAAAATATCAATGCCTATCTCCTTATTGAGGATTCTGCTCTGGTTCTTATAAGTGTGGGATATAAGCTGTGGAACGCATAATACTTTTTTTGTACGTTCAAACATTTGTTTTTCCTGTTTAGTTATCATAAAACTTTAAACCTCCAAATTTATTTATTTAATTTCAGTCAAAAAAAGCCTCGTCCGAGATGGGACGAAGGCTGTTTATGGTGATGTCTGTATGGTTTTTTCCATAACCGATTAAATCCCGTAACTTATTTCTATTATATATCAAAAGCACCGGAAATGTCAATCATTTTAACAAAAAATCCTTAAATCATATTTAAGAAAACATTTGTTGACAAAACAGATGCCATAATATATAATAATTAATGTACAAATATTATAAATAAACAGGAGGTTTTATTTTATGGCTGAAATTATAAGCGGAAAAGTTGTATCTGCAAAAGTAAAGGAAGATGTAAGAAAAGAAACTGAAATTCTTGCCGAAAAAGGAATAAAAGTCGGTCTTGCAGTAGTAATCGTAGGTGATAATCCTGCGTCAAGAGTCTATGTAAACTCAAAGAAGAAAGCCTGTGAGGAAGTAGGATTTTGTTCATATGAATATGCACTTCCAGAGGAAACTACTGAAAAGGAACTCCTTGACCTTGTAGATGTTCTTAATAATGATGAAAAAGTAAATGGCATACTTGTACAGCTCCCACTCCCTAAACATATAAGTGAAAATGCAATAATCAATGCAATTTCTCCTGAAAAGGACGTCGACGCATTCCACCCTTTCAACGTAGGAAAAATTATGATAGGTGATTTTGCATTTCTCCCCTGCACTCCTGCCGGAGTTATGGAGCTTATCGACAGTACAGGCGTTGATATTGCAGGTAAATCCTGTGTAGTAATCGGAAGAAGTAATATAGTAGGTAAGCCTATGTCAATGCTCCTTCTCCATAGAAGCGGAACTGTTACCGTATGTCATTCAAAAACTAAGAATATCGCTGAAGTATGCAGAAATGCAGATATTCTTGTTGCAGCAGTAGGAAAGCCTAACTTCGTAACAGGCGATATGGTAAAAGAAGGTGCTGTAGTTATTGATGTAGGAATTAACCGTCTTGAAAATGGAAAACTCTGTGGAGATGTAAACTTTGAAGAAGCTGAAAAGAAAGCTTCATTTATAACTCCTGTTCCTGGTGGAGTAGGCCCTATGACAATAGCAATGCTTATGAAGAATACTCTCACATCAGCAAAGCTTAAAAACGGTCTTATATAATAATTTAAAACTCAAGGGAGGGTCAGAGAGAGTTTGGAGACTTTTTTAAGACCTATATATATTTTTTAAATTTTATTTTTTTATATGATAGAATAAGAAAAACTCTCCAACCCTCCTCAACTATCCCTGAACAGAATATATTTTCAAAGCACTGCGAACCAGTGCTGTTTTTTCTGCATATTTTTTTGTCAGATACTTGTAACTTTGAAAATTAAATGATATAATTATTATCGTAGTAAAAACCAAAATGAAAGGGGCAATTTATGAAAAGTTTTTTTCAGAATATCTGGACTAAACGTGCCGTATCAATTTTCAGCCTTGTATACGGCATACTTCTTACACTGATTGCATATATGTCAGTGTTCTATAATATCCAGATTGAAAACAGTACATCTTTTATTGTTATGATGTCAGTTGTATCCGTTCTTTTTCTTGTAATGATGATTTATACAAGAAAACAATTCCTTACAAGATTTGTAAGCATAATAGCAATACCCATATTCTTACCGATACTTCTTTTCTATTTCGGAGAATGGCTGCTTATTATCCCTCTTGCAGCAGTAATTTTAATAATGTTCTTTGTATCTGGTGCTGGTGAGGCTACAAAGACAGTACTCGGAACATTATTCCTCCTCCTGTATGTAATAGGAGCTGTTGCATACTTCCTTATGACTATGTTCATAGGAACTCAGACACAGGACGTTGTTATTCAGGTTGCTGAATCGGAATCAAAAATGTACAGAAGTTATGTTGTTGACACAACCTACAGCTCAACAGGTGGTACTAAAATCTATGTTGAACCAAATAATCTGGACAAGAATTTCAAGTATATAAGATTTATTGCCAAAGGCTATAAAAAACTTGTATACAGCGACAGAAACCATTATAACATAACTATGGAATGGGCAACAGAAAGTCAGGAAGAACTTACAGATATAACAAGAAATGTACAGCTTGACATAAACATTGACAGAATTGAATTTTTCCAGCAGAATGGCGTT
>JAZKXQ010000025.1:0-2528 GCA_045611725.1 Oscillospiraceae bacterium | reverse complement strand
TGACATATCAGATGTCTGTGTCCAGTATTCTGGAGAAACAGTTGTTGATGAACCGAATGCACCCTGCCATTTACCAATCTTATCCTTTGTAGTTGAAATATTTACTTCAACCTTTGTAACCTTTTCATTTACAGGAATACCAAATTTTGACCATTCCCAGCCAATCATCTTGTCATCTTCTGGAAGTGCTGAATAGTCTACTGACTGATTGAGATTGAGAGTATATGCACCATTTGAAGATGATGGAGCTTGTGTTGTTGTATTTGTCTTTGTAGTTGTAGCCTGTGGAGTTGTAGTTACAGATGGAGCTTTTGTTGTAGTGGTTGTTGTAGGTGTTGTTGTTGGAGCTTCTGTTGTTACAGGAGAATCAGTTGTAACATTTCCAACACCTTCGATTGATGAATCTATTGAACCTGTTTTATAAACTGAGTAAAGACCTGCGGCAGCACCTACAATACCTGCATTGTAGTCAACAGCAACTTCATTGCAGTTGTAATCCTGAAGTGAATCCTGATAAGTTCCACCTGCATCTGATGGACCACCAACCAATGCACCTACGAGAACGTGACCGTCACTATCAAGTACGGTACTCTTATTCATATTATCATAACTGTCATAACCTGAAGCAGCTCTGTGGTGAGGATTTTTAGCTGAATTACTTGCAAATCCTACTACAAAGCAAGTATTTGCTGGGTTCTGTCCAAGAAGATATGTCATCTGATTTTTACACCACGAAGTATAATCAGCAGAAGAATTCTTTGAAGCTGCTAATGCACAAAGCTGCATAGCTGCATTATATCTTGCTGAACCCCAGGAATCAGCACACCAGTAGTTATTGTTTGATGTCTGCTGACCTATCCACTGGTTAACCTTTGACCAGTCACCTGTAATATGTGCATAAACACTTGCAGCACCGAGTGAAACATTGTTCCAGCAGTGTACCCAGCCAAGATACTGTGTCTGATAACTTGCACAATCTGACTTATAAGATGAATCATTTGTTGCAAGATAGAGCCAACCTGAAGCCCACGCTAAATCGTCAGTAAAATCGCTTGACACATAGAATGAGCCGATACCTGTTGATGCAACTCTGTTTACCTGTTTTGCATATTTATAAAGAGCCTTTGCATATTTGAGGTCTTCTTCATTACCAAAGTTTATGTAGTTAAGAGCAAGTGCAGCTGCGTATTCAGCAGCAATATCACTACCTTCTGATGAAGTCCAGAGAGAATTTCTGCTTGATTTCTGGTCTTCTGGAGCACACCATTCTGAATGGTCAGCGTTACCATCGCCAACCTGATAGCAGAAACTTGTTACAGTGTCACCACTAAGCTTTGTACTTTCCTTAAAGAATTTACAGAAATAGTCTGAAATTGTCTTATAGTGTGAAGTAAGTCCGAGTGAATCATATGAATCTTTAAATTCATAGTAACCCCAACCGAGAGTTGATGCTGAATAGCCCTGTGGAAGACCAAATTTAACGTGGTCACCTGCATCGTGGAAACCATAGTCAACTTCATCGCTTGTATGACAGTTACTTCTCCAGTTAAGCTGTGAATTATCATTTACTCCTGTACCACACATATTAGCGTCATAGAAGTACATTGAATACTGGAGGAGTTTTGCATAGTTGTCAGTATCAGCAGCAGAAGCCTGAGTGATTTCCGGAATTGCAAAAGGAGTCATAGCCATTGAAGCTGTCATAGCCACTGCAACTATTGCAGACTGTAACTTTTTACTTTTCTTGTCCATTTTAAAAACGTCCTTTCAATCATATAACATTGTTTTTGTTTTTTTGTAAAGAGAACACAGTTCTCAATAATATTATACAATATATTTTAAGAAAATAAAAGCTTTTTTATAAAAATTTAATAATTGTTAATATTTTGTTTTAAAAAAATTGAAATTTACTTTTTACTTACCTTTACACTATGACGAAATTGTGCAACAGGACTTAAAACCTGTATTTTTTTCAAATATGAATGAATACCTTTATAATTGCAGTTTTTATTTGGGAGTTGTTTTATAACTTTTTCAAGCTGTGTAATATGTATTCCTGCGTGGCTTGGAAATTTTATATTATCACTTGTAAAAACAACTATTGAATACAGAGGAGTTTTTTTAAATTCTGTTTTTTTAAGATGATACTGAACATTTTTAACGTGAGTTTCATTCTGGTATTGTGGATTATATAGTTTATTGACTTTATTTCCTATTCTATGAGTAAGATACTGCCCTTCACCTGTAATTTCTCCTGAAATATTTTTTGTTTCGATAACTGCAACTCCAAATCCTCCTATAAGTATATGGTCTATTTCGCAAGTATCCTTGTATAATGGAAGGAAAACATTTGTCATAAGGATACATTTTTTATTTCTTGTAAAACGTGTAAGTATGTAATTTGTTTTCTTTTCTCCAATAGTACCTGTTCTCTTTCTTTTTATAAATGGTATACGTTCAATGCCGGCTGCAGCAGGTATAGGAACAGCCGCTAACAGCATAATTATAAATATTGTTTTCATAATTTT
>JAZKXQ010000024.1:0-2661 GCA_045611725.1 Oscillospiraceae bacterium | reverse complement strand
TATAACTGTCACCATTTTTTATAATAAACCATCTCTGAGTAGCAGTATCATTAGATTCAAATGTCTGAATATTAGTACCATTTGCATCTGTTCCGCCATATACATCAAGGCACTTATTATTAAAGTAAGAAGTTATTTTGTATGAATTATCTGACTGTCTTGAAAAATTCCATGTAATCTTAGTTGCTGTTACCCATTCGTTAGCGTCTTTTGCATACTGAACTACATTTCCATCATTAGCCGAAACAAGTACATATTTTCCATGAGCCGTCTGAATCTGAGCATCAAAATTATCTCCAAGATTAACTATTTCTTCGGTTGATTTAAGTGGTATATTGAAATCTGAAGATTTTGCATATTCCGTATGAGTACCACTTGAGGTAGGATATGTAACTTTACAGAAACCGCTTGTATAAACTTCATGTATTGTACACCAATCATTATGAGCAATATTTCTTTGGTTTGATGCATATGCAACACCATATTTATTATACACTGTTATTAAGCCAGAAGTTGCATTTGGTTCACATTCGTAAGGTGTTGCATATCTTGTGTCTACTGTTGTGTTAATTAAATTTCCTGAATAAATTTTATAAGCTACATCAACATCTACATTACCAGAAATTCCAGATACATTTCCTTTACTGGAGTATTGCCACATACCATATTTACTGCTATAATCATATCCAGTCGGATCAACAGCATAATTTCCTGATGGATAACGAGCAAGCCATGTTTCATAACCAGCATTAATTATTTTTGTAACATCAATATAATTGTTAAACCAATCTTGATTAGCATATACACCAGCTGTATATCCAGCATCACTTATTATTTTTAAAGCTGAAAGTATATATGATGTTAGTGTACTTTTACCAAGATTCATTTGTCCACTTGACTGTTCAATATCAAGGTACACAGGATAATCTATAGATTTACCATTTAATAGATTTAAACATTCTTGTGCATTTTTTTGAAATCCACTTAACGTATTAGCACCACTATAATAATAAACTCCAACATTTATTCCTGCATTTTTTGCACCAGTATAATGAGACTCGAATTTATTATCTGTCCTAAATGCATCAGTATTCAAACCTGTTGTAGTTCCCGCACGAATAATAACGAAATCAACACTATCTGCTACAGAATTCCAATTTGTTACAGCTTGATATTCCGAAATATCTATTCCATATATAATATTTTCATATGCTATAGTCTTAAAAATAATTACACTATTTTCAAAAAAAAATGTCCATATCATTACAACACTTAATATTATAGAAATATTTTTTACAATAAACTTTTTTAACATTCAGACCACTTCCTTTTTATTGTTAATACTTTTATTTAATAAAGGGAAAATCCAAATTGGATTTCCCCTTATCTAATTTTATAATGAAAAATTCTGTTGAAATTTTCTTATTATGAAAACTTATATCAACTTAAAACTTATCAATAAGTTTAAGAATGTATTTTTTAATCTGTCCGAGGTCACTTACATCAACTTTGCCATCTTTTACAACATCTGCGTTTGCTTTCTGTTCATCATTCATATCAATCATTTTTATAAGATACTGATTAATCACCGTTACATCTCTTACATCAATTTCCTCATCACAGTTTGTATCGCCTGACATTGTTGGCTCAACAGATGCTGATTTCAACTGCCATTCAAATACAGGGTAGCCATTGTTTAAAGCTTCATCTGTATTTGTTACAAATGGTTCTCCAAGGTCTTCTGCTATTTTTTTCATAAGATTTGATGTAATAGCTGTTATATTTGCTTCTGTTGCTGTACCATTGAAACCTGTTTCACATTCACTCTGAATATAATAGCAATTATTAATTTTTACAACACATTCTTTTTTGGTTTGTATATATGTATCTCCAACTATAGCACCAGTTTTTGTTCCATTTAATTCGCCTACAAAATATGAATTAGAAATGCTTGAATCCATTGACTTATCATTATTTCCAATATCACAAGTTCCAATAATACCACCACTACAATTATCTTTTTCAGCATTTGAAACTATTGATGCATTTACATAGCACTTATCGATAGTTCCGCCACAATATGTAGTTCCAGCAATTCCTCCAACTCTTCCGCCACCTTCTACTGAACCGTTAAAATTACAATTATTTATTTTAGCATAGTAAGATAATTCCCCTACAATACCACCTATTAAAACTCCAGTAGATTTTACATTTCCATATACAGAAAGATTTTTTATTTCTGCATATTCTAATGAAGAACTATAAATACCTAATTTTCCAAAAACACCAGTATAATTTTTATCATAATCAACTTTAAAACCTGTAATTTTATGATAGTTTCCATTATATACACCATCAAAGCAAATTTGATAGTCATATGAACCGTCTGAACCAATGCAAGCTCCAATAGGAGTAAAAAGTTCATTTTCAAGGTCAATATCAGCTGTTTGAATGTAATAACATTCTCTATAAAATGGATTAGTTGTTTTATCATTTATCAAATCCGATAATAAGAAAAGGTCTTCTTTTGTTGCTATCTGGTATGGATTTTCTTTTGTTCCCTCGCCTTTGAATGTTACTGTAGGAATAGTTTTTACTTTTATTTCAGCTGAATTTATTTTTGTTTCATCTTTGTATGATGTTACTATTATTGTATACTCA
>JAZKXQ010000023.1:0-3718 GCA_045611725.1 Oscillospiraceae bacterium | reverse complement strand
TATAACCGTACATCAACAGGAGATGTTCTTTCCTGTGTAACAAATGATGTTGATACAATAGGGCAATCGCTTCATCAGAGTATAGGAAATTTGCTTACATCTGTTATTCTTTTCTTGGGAAGTCTTGTAATGATGCTGATTACAGACGGCATTATGACTCTTACAGCTGTTATTTCAAGTCTTATTGGTTTCATATTTATGTTTGCGATTATGGGAAAGAGTCAGAAGTATTTTGCAAGTCAGCAGAAAAATCTTGGAAATCTTAATGGACATATTGAAGAAATGTATGCAGGGCATACAGTAGTCAAGGCTTATAATGGAGAAGAAAATTCAGGAAAAATATTTGATGAAATGAATAGTAAGCTCTGTGAAAGTGGTTTTAAAGCTCAGAGTCTCGCAGGTCTTATGATGCCTATAATGCATTTTATAGGAAATCTTGGATATGTTGCAGTATGTGTTGTCGGAGGTGCTATGGCTCTTGAGGGTAGAATAGGAATAGGCGTTATTGTAGCATTTATGATGTATGTAAGATATTTTACTCAGCCTCTTTCAAATATAGCTCAATCAGTACAATCTTTACAATCAGCAGCTGCAGCAGGGGAGAGGGTATTCGATTTCCTTGAGGCTGAAGAAATGGAAAATGAAGCAGAAAAAATTGAAAATCTTTCTGATGTCAAAGGAAATGTTGAATTTGAGCATATAAAATTCGGTTATGAGGATTCTGAAAAAACTATAATCAATGATTTTTCGGCAAAGGCAAAATCAGGGCAGAAAATTGCTATTGTAGGCCCTACAGGTGCAGGTAAAACAACTATGGTAAATCTTTTGATGCGTTTTCACGAAATTCAGGGAGGAGAAATCCGTATCGATGGCACTCCAATAAGTAAGATGACACGTGAGGCAGTACATTCACAATTTTGTATGGTTTTACAGGATACCTGGCTTTTTGAGGGAACAGTCCGTGAAAATCTTATTTACTGTACGGAAAATGTATCTGAAGAAAATATGAAATCTGCTTGTAAGGCTGTGGGGCTTGACCATTTTATAAAAACCTTGCCTAAAAAATATGATACTGTATTGAATGACCAGATAAATCTTTCACAAGGTCAGAAACAACAGCTTACAATAGCTCGTGCAATGATAGCTGATAAGCCTATGCTTATTTTAGATGAGGCGACTTCCTCAGTTGATACACGAACAGAACAGCAAATTCAGTATGCTATGGATAAACTTATGGAAAACAGAACATCTTTTGTTATTGCACATCGTTTATCTACAATTAAGAATTCAGACCTTATACTTGTTATGAAGAACGGAGATATTATAGAAAGTGGCAATCACGAGGAATTACTTGCCCAGAACGGATTTTATGCAGAACTTTATAATAGCCAGTTCGAGTCGGCAGAGGATTCATCACAAAGTTAGGTAAATCCTGTGTTTTTACTCTTTAGTCAATTATAACTATTTTTTAGTTTTTTATACGATTTCTATATGAAATATTTTATTTTATATAGACAAATTCAATAAAAAATGGTATAATAATATATAATTATTAATCAATTTAATCTTTGATTATTCCCATAAAATTCAATTTTTAACCGAGAGGTGATTTATTTGAAAAAGTTTATTTCTGCTTTACTTACTCCAGTACTGTTTCTCAATTTTAGTTTATTTACAAAAAATTATGAGATATGTAAAGCTGAATTCAGTGATGTTATTTTCTCTGCCGATTTTGAAAACACTACTGATGAAGAATGTGACGGATTTAAAAGCTTTGGTAATACTAAACTTAGTATTGAAACAAGTAATGGCTATGAGAGTGATTCAAGTCTTAAAATAACAGACAGACGTGAGTCGTGGAATGGTGCAGCATTATTTGATAATCCAAATATTATTTCCGGAAATGAATACGAAATAAAGGGATATGTTTATCATTCTTCTGAAATAAGTGAAAGTATTAATTTTACTCTAAAAGTTGTAGATGATTCAAGTACTGAAAACTATATTCCAATAGCTTCAGTTACTGCTGAACCAAATACGTGGACAGAAGTTTCAGGAACAATTGTAATTCCTGATAACATTATATCAAATACTTTCTATATTGAGGCAACTAATGAGTCTTTGGATATATATGCTGATAACATAAGTATCACACTCATTAATAAAGCCACAGTCACTTCTGAAAATGGATTATCCCAAAATAATCAAAAAACAGAACCCGAAATGTTAACAGATGCAGGAGAGAGAATTTTTTTTCATAATTTTGAAAATGGTGAATCATCTCAATGGACACCTATGAAAGATTGTATACTAAGTGTCAATAATCAAAAATATATAGATGGTACAACATCTCTTAAAGCAAGTAACAGACCAATAAACTGGGACGGCCCATCTATAATGCTTGATGATTTACTTTTACCTTGCAATACATATACTATAACTGCATATGTTTATCACGAGAATAGCAATAATGAAAATATTTATATTACATTGAAATATCAAAATTCAAATGGTGTTGAAAGATATGATAAAATTACCATAGCAAACGTTGCTCCGGAAAAATGGACTCTCCTTAAAGGAGAATTTACACTCCCTGAAGATTGTACTATTCCTGCTGTGTATTTTGAAACATCTGAATCTTCAAATATTCCGTTTTATATTGATTGCGTATCCATTTACGGTCAATTACCTTCTGGAGATATTTCTTCAGATTCAAATTCCCAGACCACACCTGATGATGAATATATATACGGATTTGAAAATGATATAGAAGACTGGATTTCAAGAGGTGAAGCACGTGTAGTAAGAACAGATGAATATGCCCACTCCGGAGCTTATTCTGTATTTGTAAATGAACGTAGTTTATCGTGGTGTGGCATAACAAAACATATTGATTTTATTCAGAAAGATGGCAATAATACCTATACTGCTTATGTAATGTATAATGGTGAGGAATATGAAGATTCCCATATTTTCAGCCTTGAATTACAATATGATATTGATGGCACTACTTATTATACACCTATACAACAAGAAGTGGTTAAAAAAGGCAAATGGAAAAAATTATCCTGTGAATACTTACTCCCTGAAAACGCTCAGAATGTGTTAATGTATATTCAAACTGAATATGTTGAAGATGGAGATAATACAATTAATGATACAATGTCATTCTATGTTGATGATATATCTATAGTAAAAACTGAAATAGCCCGACAAAGAACATTTATACGAAAAGTTATCATATTTTCTGTAACAGGCATAATTCTTCTTATAGCTACTTTGATTGCTATAAGAATATATCGTAATAAAAAGAAAACAAAACTTGCAATTCATAATGCATCTATCGATTTAATGACAAAAGCATATAACAGAAATACATATGAGCAGAGAATAAATATATTGAAAGAAAATCCTGAATTTTGTAAAGGATTATACATAGCAATATGTGATTTGAATTTTCTGAAACATATAAATGATAATTATGGACACGAAACAGGAGACGAGGCAATAGCAAGATGCGGAGAATTACTTGTAAAAGCAGTAGGTAAAAAAGGAAAAGCATACAGAACAGGAGGAGATGAATTTGCGTGTATATCGAGTGTATCAATTAAAAATGCAATCGAAAACGCAATAAAGGAAGAATGTGCAAAAGAAAGTAATTATCCTTTCTCCGTTGCTGTTGGTTTTTCATCATATGCTGAAAATCCTGATGCAGATA
>JAZKXQ010000022.1:0-3858 GCA_045611725.1 Oscillospiraceae bacterium | reverse complement strand
GAATACTGGGATAATCAGTATCATCACATCTCACACGTAAACTATAATACAGTAGTTGCTGTACCTTCAGATATGTATGTATCAGGTTATGGCAGTGAAGGTGTTTCAGTTCTCCGTCTTTGGTCAGCTAAATGCCCAAGTTTTGATATGGCTATGTTCAATCAGGGCGAATATGCAAAGGCTATGAGCCAGAATTCAATAGCAAATGCTATTTCAAAGGTTCTCTATCCTAATGATAATCACCTTGAAGGTAAGTCATTAAGACTTCCTCAGCAGTACTTTATGTGTGCAGCTTCAGTAGGCGATATTGTAAACAATCATATGGCTGTTTATGGTACTCTTGACAATCTTCACGAAAAGGTTGCTATTCATATCAATGGTACACACCCAACTCTTGCTATCCCAGAACTTATGAGAATACTTCTCGATGACTGCGGATATACCTGGGAAAAGGCTTGGCATATCGTTACAAATACATTTGCATACACAAACCATACAGTTATGGCTGAAGCTCTTGAAAAGTGGGACGTTAACCTCGTTAAGAGAATTGTTCCACGTATCTTCTCAATCATTGTTGAAATCAACAATCGCTACTGCCGTGAACTTATGGAACATACAGGTGGTGACAGTGCAAAGGTTACAAGAATGTCAATCATCAAGGATAATCAGATGCATATGGCTACTCTCTGTGTTGCAGGTTCACACAGCGTTAATGGTGTTTCAAAGCTTCACTCTGAAATCATCAAGCACGATGTATTCAATGATGAATATGTTGATACTCCTGCAAAATTCAAGAACGTAACAAACGGTATCGCATACAGAAGATGGCTTTATCAGTCAAACCCAGGACTTACAGAGCTTCTTAAAGATAAGATTGGTGATAAATTCCTCAAGAACGGTCAGGAACTCAAGACTTTTGCAGCTTTCAAGGACGATAAGGCAGTACTTGAACAGCTCCAGAAGATTAAGAGGGAAAACAAGGAACGTTTTGCAAAGTATGTAAAGAACCATACAAATACACAGATTGACTTTGATATTGACAGTGTATTTGACGTACAGGTTAAGCGTCTTCACGAATATAAACGTCAGCACCTCAATGCATTGAATATCATTGCTGACTATAACTATCTCCTTGAAAATCCAAATGCAGATTATGTTCCAAAGACATATATATTTGCTGCAAAGGCTGCTCCTGGATACTATCTTGCTAAACAGATTATCAAGATGATTTGGGCTATTTCTGAAGAAATCAGAAAGAATCCTGTTATCTCAAAGAAAATGAATGTTCTTTTCCTTGAAGATTACAGAGTTACTCTTTCAGAACTTCTTATGCCGGCAGCTGAAATTTCAGAACAGATTTCTCTTGCAGGTACAGAAGCTTCAGGTACAGGTAATATGAAGTTTATGCTTAATGGTGCTATAACTCTTGGTACTCTTGACGGTGCAAACGTTGAAATAAGAGAAGCTGTAGGCGATGAAAACTTCATTCTCTTTGGTATGAAAACAGAAGAAGTAAATGCTCTCAAGGCAATGGGTTATAAGCCAGAAGACATCTTCAACAATAACGAAACAGTAAGAAATGCTGTTAATCGTATGTATGCTGGTATCAATGGCTGTAAGTTTGAAGAAGTTGCAAATTCTCTCAGATATTCAGACCCATATATGGTACTTGCTGACTTTGATTCATACAGAGAAGCTCAAAAGCATTCATCAGAGCTTTATAAGGATAAGACACATTGGGCAAGTATGTCACTTGCAAATATTGCAGGTGCAGGTATATTCTCAGCAGACCGTTCTGTTGATGATTATGCTCGTGACATCTGGAGTCTTTAATATAAAATATTAAAATTTTTTAACATTGTTGATGGGCGAACATATCAGTTCGCCCGTTAATTGTAATTAAAGGGAAGGATTCCCTGTTAAAATTAATTAAAAGGAGTAATTTTTTATGGCTAAAATATATGATAGCTGGGATAGTGCCTATAAATCAAAATTCGGTGCATTGAAAAGAGATGAGGAATGTACATTTACGGTTAAGATACCTAAGGATATGGAAATAGATTCTCCGCCTGTAATGGTAATTTTCAGAACAGGCTTTAAAGAACGTTTTCTCAATATGCTCAGAAGCAGGGAAGACGCCAATGCAGTATACTATTCAACTACTTATTCAGCAAAATTTGTAGGTGTTCATTACTATTACTTTACACTTATGATTCACGGTCAGCGTCAGTTTATCAAGAAAACAGATGCTCATAAGGGTGATATTGCCGAGGGTGGACTTTTCCAGCTTACCGTATACGATGAAAATTATAAAACACCATCATTCCTTAAAGGTGGTATTATGTATCAGATTTTCCCTGACCGTTTTTGCAGAAGTGGGAAAAAGCACGAAAATGTGCCTGATGACAGAATTATAAGAGATGACTGGAACGGTACTCCTTATTATAAACCAGATGCTAACGGTCACGTATGGAATAACGATTATTTCGGAGGCGACCTTGAGGGAATACGTTCAAAGCTTGATTACCTCAAAGACCTTGGAGTAACCTGCATATACCTTAATCCTATTTTTGAATCTCACGAAAATCATCGCTATAATACTGCAAATTACAGAAAAGTAGACCCTCTGCTTGGTACTAATGAGGATTTCAAAAAGCTTTGTCAGGACGCTGACGAATATGGAATAAGCGTAATTCTTGACGGTGTATTTTCTCATACAGGTGCTGACAGCATTTATTTCAATAAATTCAACAGATACAAGAGCGAGGGAGCTTATAACTCCACTGAAAGCCCTTATTATCCGTGGTATACATTCTATAATTATCCGGACAGCTATGAAGCGTGGTGGGGAATTGATACTCTGCCTAATGTAAGGGAAAATAACAGCAAATATACAGAATATATCTGTGGAGATGATGGAGTTCTTGATTACTGGATTGAACTCGGTGCTGCAGGTTACAGACTTGACGTTGCAGATGAACTTCCTGATGAATTTCTTGATAATCTCAATAAATGCGTTAAGAAAAATGGTAAGGATAAAATTATCATAGGGGAAGTATGGGAGGACGCTTCCAACAAGGAAAGTTATGGAGTAAAACGCCGTTATCTTCTCGGAAGTCAGCTTGACTCTGTTATGAATTATCCGTTCAAGGAGGCTATTCTTAACTATGTAAGCGGTGGAGATACAAAGGCTTTCCGTGACAGTATTATGACAATAGTTGAAAATTATCCAAAGCCTACAACAGATGTTCTTATGAATTTTGTTTCAACTCACGATGTTGAAAGAGCAATCAACAGGCTTGGCGGAGAAAGCTGTGAGGGCAAGTCAAAAGACTGGCAGTCTGAAAGATACCTTACAGATGAAGAATACACAAAGGGTAAAAATCTTCTTAAATGTGCTATGGTGCTTATGTATTTCCTCCCTGGTGTTCCGAGCGTTTACTATGGCGATGAAGCTGGTATGCAGGGATATAAAGACCCGTTCAACAGACGCTGTTATCCGTGGGGCAATGAAGATATGGATATGATAGAGTTTGTGAAACAGCTTGGAGTTATAAGAAAATCAAGTAAGATTTTTCAGGATGGCACAATAAAATTCCTCTCTCTTAATGAAAATGTTATAGCATTTGCAAGAATAAGAAAGAAGAATAATAAAGCACTTGTAATATTCCTCAACAGAAGCAATAAAATACAGCCTGTTCACGTTCTGGAGGAATTTAAGGAGCAATATTCTGATTTCAGAATAATTTACGGTGGAGAAATGAAAGATAATTGTATGGAACTTGCACCATATAGTTATGCAGTAGTAAAAGTAGAATTGTAAAATGCATATTGGGCAGGGGAGTACCTCCCCTGCAA
>JAZKXQ010000021.1:0-2314 GCA_045611725.1 Oscillospiraceae bacterium | reverse complement strand
GTAACAACAACAGGTACAGATGATACAAGTGTAACAACAACAGAAGGTCCTGATGTAACAACAACAGAACCTGTTGTAAGTACAACACCAGATGTAACAACAACTCCAGACGTAACTACTACAGAAGACTTCAACACAGGCGATGAAGACTTCTGGAAGAGTGCTCTTACAGATAATTCAGGTAAGTACAAGGCTGCTATACTCGGTGACGTAAACTTCGAATTTGATGTTAAGGCTGAAACTCCTCTTGCACCTAATGTTGCAGTTAACTCACTTGACGCCCTTGAAGTTCTCCAGAACGTTGTTGGACTTATCAACTTTACAGAAGATAGTATGGTTGCAGGTGACGTTGACTTCAATGGAGCAGTTAATGCAACTGACGCTCTTAGTATTCTTCAGTATACAGTAGGTTTAGTTACAGAATTTAAGGATGCAGAAACAAATACAGCAACATACTTTGCTGTTAAGTTCGATGATAACCTTTCAACAATCCTTGCAAGACAGTACTACAAGTCAGATATGACAATTTCACCAATCGTTTATACAGATTTTGCTAAAGAAGAAACACCAGATGATGAACCAGCAGTAACAGAAGAACCAGATGTAACAGAACCATTAGCAACATCTCTTAATGACTAATTCATTGATTTGAATATATAAAATAAATATAAAATCCCGATTTCTTTAAGATTTCGGGATTTTTTTTATTAAAATACTTGACAAATTATAATTTACAGTTTATAATGTAAAGGTATGCGGTGCATTTTTTATTGCCGTATCTATTATCAAGAAAAGGAGGAGAAATATGCCTCCATTTAACCAGCTCGTTCGTAAGGGCAGAGATGTTGCGGAGGTTAAGTCAACAGCTCCTGCACTCCAGAAGGGATATAACTCAAAGAAGAAGGTTCAGATTAACCAGAGTTCACCTCAGAAGCGTGGAGTTTGTACTGCAGTAAGAACTGCTACACCTAAAAAGCCTAACTCAGCTATGAGAAAAATTGCCAGAGTAAGACTTACTAACGGTCAGGAAGTTACTGCTTACATTCCAGGTATCGGTCACAACCTTCAGGAACACAGCGTTGTTCTTATCAGAGGCGGACGTGTTAAGGACCTCCCTGGTGTACGTTACCACATCATCAGAGGTACTCTTGATGCTCAGGGCGTTGCCAAGAGAAATCAGGCTCGTTCAAAGTACGGTGCTAAGAGACCTAAGGCTGGTGCAGCTAAGTAATTCTGCACTTATTTAATAGGATACAACTACCACAGGATTTATGTGGAGATTATATATATAATAATCCTCTGCATTGGTCTGACGGTTGGACAAGGTGAAATTCCTGTCCGAACGAGTACCTATGAATTCATTTGTCATATGACATCGAAATTTAATGAAGGAGGGAAGCGAAAATGCCAAGAAGAGGTAATATCGCAAAGCGTGATGTTCTTCAGGACCCGCTTTATAATTCAAAGCTCGTTACTCGCCTTATCAACAACATTATGCTTGATGGTAAGAAGGGTGTTGCTCAGAAAATCGTTTATGAAGCTTTTGAAATAGTTGCTGAAAAGTCCGGAAAGGACGCTCTTGAAGCTTTTGAAGAAGCTATGGAAAATGTAATGCCTGTTTTGGAGGTTAAAGCTCGCAGAATGGGTGGTGCAACATATCAGGTACCAATGGAAGTACGTCCGGAAAGACGTCAGACTCTCGGTCTCAGATGGATTACTAAGTATTCCAGAGAAAGAAATGAGAGAACTATGAAAGAAAGACTTGCAGGTGAAATCCTTGATGCACTCAACGGTACAGGCGGTGCTTGCAAGAAGCGTGATGATACTCATAAGATGGCTGAAGCTAACAAGGCTTTTGCTCATTACAGATGGTAAGCATCCATTATTTAGGAGGATATTATGGCTAGAGATTGTTCACTTGAGAACACCAGAAATATCGGCATTATGGCACACATTGACGCAGGTAAGACAACCACTACTGAGCGTATCCTTTTCTATACTGGTGTAAACCATAAGTTGGGTGAAACTCACGAAGGTGCTGCAACAATGGACTGGATGGAGCAGGAGCAGGAACGTGGTATCACAATCACTTCAGCTGCAACTACTGCATACTGGGCAGGTCATAGATTGAATATTATCGACACTCCTGGACACGTTGACTTCACTGTTGAAGTTGAACGTTCACTCAGAGTACTTGACGGTTCTGTAACTGTTTTCTGTGCTAAGGGTGGTGTTGAACCACAGTCTGAAACTGTATGGCGTCAGGCTGATAACTATAAGGTACCTAGAATGGCTTATGTAAATAAGATGGACA
>JAZKXQ010000020.1:0-2597 GCA_045611725.1 Oscillospiraceae bacterium | reverse complement strand
GAAATATATTGGCAAGTTGTTTTGAACAAGATTTTTCAGGATAGAAATATGAAAAATGTTTGAAAAAATTTTTAGATTCAAAATCTTTCCAAGGAATTAATGCGGAAAAATGGATATTTTGAGATGGTTGAGTTTTATATGAAATAATCATAAATTGATTGTTTATGGAAAATACATCGTTTTCCATATATGCTATTGTAATGTCACAAAACTCAAAATAGCCAATAGAAATTGTTTTTTTAGGACTTTCCGAGGATTTCCAATAGTTGTTTTCTACATAAAATCTTCTTGTATAGCTTGAATATTCTTCTTTCATTTTGTTGATTTGCATATTAAGGTTGTAAATTTGTTCTGAAAGAAAATTATTTTCAGATGATAATACTTGAAGTTGTCCAGAAAGAAAAATATTACTTTGTTGTGCTTGCATCAATTGATACATACTATTTTGAAATTGCATTTGTTCTGATGAATACTGGGAATTGTTTGGGGGAGGTGCATATGAACTATTATTGTTATACATAAAAATATCCTCCTTATATTAGCGTTTGTATAATTTAATTATAGCATATGTTTTGAAAAAATCAAGTGTATTTATATATTTTTTACCGTTTTTTATTTTAAATATAAACAAAAATATCATTTATCCGTATAAATACCATATTGTAATAACAGAAATAATATAAAAAGGTATAAAATTAAAAGTAAATTATAAAAAAAAGGAGAGCTTGTGATAAACTCCCCTTGTTCGATTATGGATATAAATTACAGTTTTTAGTACAAATCAGCCATTCTGTTAACACTGTCCCTCATCAAATCAATAGAGGAATGACAGTATAAATCCATAGTAATCTGAACCTGAGAATGTCCGAGAATATCACTTAATGTTTTTATGTTCACTCCGTTTTCTATTGCTCTTGTGGCGAATGTGTGACGGAGCGAATGGAAATTTGCATGTTCAATGTTGGCATATCTTAACAAATAATTGAAGGCATCTCTCATTGTGTGAGGTTCAACACAGCTTCCGAGTGGCATAGCGAATATGTAATCATTCTGTTGATATGCTTCACCATAATAAAGTATTTCTCTGATTTGCTGTTCACGATGAATGAGAAGTTTTTCAAAGATTTTATCCTGTATTGGAATTTCTCTGAAACCACTGTTGGTCTTCACATTTCCTTCAGAAATAAAAGTTGAACATTCTCCCTCTATATACTCATTTGAGTTTTTCTTTATGCGTTGTAAAGTACGGGAAATTCTTACAGTCTGTTTATTGAAATTAATGTCAGACCATTTCAAGGCACAAAGTTCTCCGATACGCAATCCTGTTGCAAGGTCGAAAAGTATTGCGAATCCAAGTCTGTGCATATGGATAACACTGGTAAGTGAAATCTGTTCCTGTACCGAGAGAACTCTCATTTCTTTTTTTTCATATTTTGGGATAACAGTTCCGTCAGTGGGATTATTGAGGATTATGCCATTGATTTTAGCCTGTTCAAAAGCCTGATGAAACATATTGTGAAGGTTGCGTATAGTCTTTGAACTTAATCCACCTTTGCCATCGGCTCTGCCTGATTCGTGTTTTGAGTTGTAGAAATTTTGTATAACATTAGGAGTAATCTGCTGTATAGGTAGTTTGCCAAGTATTGGATTGATATGATTGAAAACGTAGCCTTCATAGTTGATATATGTTGAAGGTCTTACAGTAATCTGAGCGTAATTGATAAGCCACTGATTAAGCCAGTCGCTTAGGATAAGCTTGTTTGGAGTTACATAAATACCATTCTGTTTCTGATAAAGAATAGTATGGAGCTTGTCAGCCACCTCCTTTCTTGTTTTTCCATAGACAGAACGCTGAATCTGTTTTCCATCAGCATTTCTGCCATCTGTGTATCTGCCTTCCCATTTTCCGTCTGCTCTTTTTCTGATAGAGCCTTCATTGTTGCCATTTTTGTTCATAGTATCACCTCTTAAATTTCTATTCCCTAAGCATTTTCAAGCCATTCAAGGAAATGTGTTTTGGTTACGAGTAACCTTTTGCCGATTCTGAGAACTGGAAAGTTTTCAGAATTCATAACGTAGTAAGCACAAGTTAGTGAGATATTGAGATAACCTGCAATATCCTTTGCATTGAGAGTGAGTGGAAGCTCATCATTTGATTTGTAAACTGGTAATTTCATAAAAATACCATCCTTTCATTATGTTTTTATTCTAAAGTTATGTATGTGGTATTTTTTTATTTTCATAGTTCCCAGAACTCTGCTTACATTTATATAATATATAATTAAGAAAATTTATAATTACACAAAAAAAGAGTGATATCCTGAACTGTCACCCTTAACACGAACACTGCCTTCGTGGATACCACAGGAATAACTAAAGAGCCGGTATCAGCTCAGAGAGATACAGAAGAAGTATAACTTCGCAGTGTTCTGTATCTCAGCCATATCAGATGCTCAGACTTTACAGCTGTTCTTCCTCCGATATGGCAACCCCTTCATATATTTTATTCATATTAAAATTTTTACACTATTATTATTTTTAACATCTCCTTTCTTTTGGATATTTTTATATAATTTTTAAAAGGTGGATTTCTTTAC
>JAZKXQ010000019.1:0-4065 GCA_045611725.1 Oscillospiraceae bacterium | reverse complement strand
AGTCAGCTTGTAAGACATCTTGCACAGTTGCTAACCAGAAGTGTGAAAGATAAGCTTTTTTTAATTTAATGTAATATTTTTACAAAGGGACATTATTTGTCCCTTTTCATTTTAATATTTTCAAAGGAGTTGTATTTTCTATGATACACAAATATAAACTTAATGGCTATAATATAGTCCTTGATGTAAACAGTGGTGGAGTACACGTTGTTGATGAACTCACATATGATTTGCTTGATAATATTGAACCACCTTTTATGGATACCTGTCCTGATGAAGTTATTGAAAAACTTTCAAGATTTTATGATAAAGAAGAAATAAAATCCTGCTATGAAGAAATAAAGGAACTTTATGAGCAGAAAATTCTCTTTTCAGAAGACGATTATGAACAGTATGCAAATTATGCAGTAGCTTCTCCTGTAAAGGCTATGTGTCTTAATATTGCCCACGATTGTAATTTAAGATGTGAATACTGTTTCGCATCAACCGGTGACTTTGGACAGGGTAGAAAGCTTATGGATTTTGAAACAGGAAAAAATGCGATAGATTTCCTGCTTGAAAAATCGGGTAATAGAAAAAATCTTGAACTTGATTTCTTTGGTGGAGAACCTCTTATGAATTTCGATACTGTAAAGAAAATAGTCGAGTATGCACGTTCAAGAGAAAAAGAATACGGAAAAAATTTCCGATTTACAATAACAACAAATGGTATGCTTTTAACAGATGATAAAATAGACTTTATCAACAAGGAAATGTCAAACGTTGTTCTCTCAATAGACGGCAGAAAAGAAGTAAATGACAGAATAAGAAAACGTGTTGACGGCTCTGGCTGTTATGATAAAATTATCAGCTCATATAAAAAGCTTGTTGAAAAAAGAGGAGATAAAGAATATTATGTAAGAGGTACTTTTACAAAATATAATCTTGACTTCTCGGAGGACGTTTTCAGCCTTTACAATGAGGGATTTGACCAGATTTCCGTAGAACCTGTAGTATGCAATGCATCTGAAAAATTTGCAATAACAGAAAAAGAACTTCCTTCTGTATTTCAGGAATATGAAAATCTTTCAGCAAAAATACTTGAAAATGAAAAAAACGGCAAGAAATTTAACTTCTTCCACTTTATGATTGACCTTGACCAAGGACCTTGTGCTATAAAGCGTTTAAGAGGCTGTGGCTGTGGAAATGAATATGTTGCAGTAACTCCAGATGGCGATATTTTCCCTTGTCATCAGTTTGTAGGCGTTGACGAATATAAAATGGGAAATATAAACGATGGTACATTTAACAATGAAATAAAAAATCAGTTCTCAAAGGCTCACGTATATACAAAGCCTGAATGTAAACAGTGCTGGGCAAAATTCTATTGCAGTGGTGGTTGTAATGCAAATAATTTTGAATATATGGGAGATATACTTTCAGCACATAAACTTTCCTGTCAGATGGAAAAGAAACGTCTTGAATGTGCAATAATGCTTAAAGCAGCAAGACTTGATAGAGATGAACAGTAATTATACTTTTGTATAAAATTTAAAAAACCGAAGATTTTTCTTCGGTTTTTATTTATTAATGTCATCTTTAACAGAAATTATTACAATATGACTAAAATTTTAATAAAAAGCTACACAAAATGGATTTTTTATGATATAATTATAATGAATTTTTTTAAAGACAAGGAGGTTAATTATAAACTATGTATGATGTTGTTTCGCTCGGAACAGTATTTGCAGATTTTACGCAGACTGAAAATAATGAAAACAAAACTACACTTGTGCAGAATATAGGAGGAGCAACCGCTAACCTTGCAGTTGCCTGTTCAAGACTTGGTATGAAAAGTGCTTTTATAGGAAAAACAGGAGATGATAATTTCGGAAGATTTGCAAAATCAGCACTTGAAAAGGAAAATGTCGATGTAAGCAATCTTATAACAGATGAAATTCATCAGACTCCCCTCGCCTTTATCGACCATAAAAAAAGAGGCAGTGAAAAATATACTTTTTATCGCCATAACACTGCTGATATGTATTTGAAATCTCAGGAAGTAAGCAAAAAGCTTATTGATGAATGTAAAGTTTTCCATTTTGGCTCTCTAACATTAATTCAGGAACCTGCTTATCAATCTACTGTAAAAGCTGTCCGATATGCAAAAAGTAAAAATAAAATTATTACTTATGACCCTAATTACAGAAAATCTCTTTGGAAAAATGATGATGAAGCTTTTGAAAAGCTTACAGAGCTTGTAAATTATTGCGACATCATTAAATTTTCTCAGGAAGAATTCAGTATAATGACCGAAAGTGATAATCTTATAAGAGGTATCGCAAACCTGCTTAAAACAGGGATTAAAATAATTCTGATTTCTCAAGGGGCAAATGGCTGTATTATAGCAAGTCGTAAGGGTATTACTCAAATTCCTACACATAAAATTGAAATTGTTGATACTACTGGTTCCGGAGATGCTTTTCTTGCCTGTTTCATATATAAAATACTCTCAGGCAAAAAAGATATTGAGGAATACTCCTCTGAAGAATTGTGCGAATTTGCACGTTTTGCCAATGCAGGTGCTACACTATGTGCAATGGATTTGGGTGCTGTAAATGCTATGGCGAATGCTGAAGAGATAAACAAATTTATGATTGAAAATACTCTTTGACTAAAAAAAGCATTTTTTCTATATGCAATATATTGAAAAAACTGTTTTTTTATGTTATAATGAAAAAGATTGCAATATATATTAATAATATTTTTTATAAGGTGGTATTGTTTATGAGATTAGTTACAAGGTCAGATTTTGACGGACTTGCTTGTGCAGTTTTTCTGAAAGAAGCAGGTATTATAGATAACTGGAAATTTGCTCACCCAAAGGATTTACAAGATGGTCTTATTGAAATAAATGAAGATGATTGTCTTGCTAATGTTCCTTTTGTTGAGGGTTGTGGATTATGGTTTGACCATCATTCAAGTGAAGCTGAAAGAAATGCTTATAAGGGAAAATATAAGGGCGACAGCAGACCAAGTCCGAGTGCTGCTCACGTAGTTTATGATTACTATGGAGGAAAAGAACGTTTCCCACAGTTCGATGACCTTCTTGAAGCTGTTGATAAAGTAGATTCAGCAAATCTTACAAGAGATGAAATTCTCAACCCTTCAAAATGGATTCTTCTTGGATACATAATGGACCCACGAACAGGTCTTGGACGTTTCAGAAATTTCACCATAAGTAATTATCAGCTTATGGAAAAGCTTATTGACTGGTGCAGAACTATGACAATAGATGAAATTATGGAACTTCCAGATATAAAGGAACGTATTGAGCTTTATAATGAACAGACTGAAAAATTCGTTGAAATGGTTTCAGAACACGCTGTAACATATGACGAAGTGCTTGTATGCGACCTCAGAGGTCTTGAAACAATATATACAGGCAACCGCTTTATGATTTACAGTCTTTATCCAGAAACAAACATATCAGTATGGATTGTTTCCGGCAGAGGTGGTAACGGTGCTTCAGCTGCCGTAGGATACAGCATACTTAATCGCACCTGTAATATAGATGTAGGAAAGCTTATGCTGAAATATGGTGGAGGTGGTCACAAGGTTGTTGGAACTTGTCAATTCAGCAATGATGAAATGGACAGACGCCTTGAAATGCTTATAGATGAAATAAAAATTCTGAACAGCAATTCAAATAATATGGGAGAATTAGATAAAAATGATTAATAAAATTCAGAATGAAATTATCAGACTTAAAAAAGAAACTGATACGGCAATTCTTGCTCATAGCTATGTTGCAAAGGAAATACTTGAAATAGCAGATTATACAGGAGATTCATATAAATTAAGCGTTGACGCAAAAAAAGCACCTCAGAAAAATCTTCTTGTATGTGGAGTTCATTTTATGGCAGAAACTGCAAAAATGCTTTCTCCCCATAAAAAAGTATTCCTCGCAAATCGTGATGCAGGTTGCCCTATGGCTGAACAGATGTCGCCTGATTACATACAGTCAATAAAAGAAAAAGAGCCTGACAGAACTGTTGTTGAATATGTAAATACTACAGCTGAATT
>JAZKXQ010000018.1:0-3080 GCA_045611725.1 Oscillospiraceae bacterium | reverse complement strand
TACAATTAAAGAAAAAATATATAATTTCAATTGGCAATATATATATGAAGTTCCAAACTTTTTAAATACTATTTACAAAAATTATTTGATGTATTATAATTATAGTGTCAGGAATGTTAAAGATATTAATAAACATTTTCTGATATGCAGATGTTTTGTCATTGCCGTCTGCATATTTTGTAAAACATATGATAATTGAAATTTTTTTTAAATTTTTTAGGAGGAACGATAAAAATGGGTAATTCAAAGAAAAATGTAACCAAAGTTCTTGCTCTCTGCCTTACAGCAGCTTCAGCAATAACACCTTTATCAGCTTCAGCTGGTCAGCTTCTCGGTGAAACATCATTCGATTCCAAGGGTCTTCCTTGGCACGTTTGTGAATCAGCTCCTGGTAAAATGTCATTCGATATTTCAGGTGGCGTTTACACAGCTGTAATTGAAAATCCAGGCGGAGCTTCAAACGGCGGTGAAGACAGATGGGACTGTCAGTTCCGTCACAGAGGTCTTGTAATGAGAACAAGTGATACATATGAAATCTCATTTGAACTCACTGCAGACAAGGCTGGTAAATTCTATACAAAGATTGGTGACCTCTCAGGTGACATCGAAGTATGGCACAATGGTAACACAGGTCAGAGCGACTTTGACCAGAAGTGGGATTGTATTCCTGTTCAGGCTAATCAGACATATAAAATGAGCTGTAAATTCCAGCCAACTAAGGACTTGGAAGTTGCTGAATGGGCTTTCCATCTCGGTGGTGACGGTCAGTGGACATCAGGTGGCTGTTTCTCAGAAGGTACAAAGATTGTATTTGACAATATGTCACTTGTTAACACAACATCTGACAAGGACGACTATCCAGACGAAGCTCCATATGAAGTTACAGGCGTTGAAGTAAACCAGGTTGGTTACTATCCAAACCTTGAAAAGAAAGCTACAGTTCTCGTTGAAGCTGGTGCTGCTTCACAGGAATTCAAGGTTGTTGACGCAAGCGGAAACACAGTTTACACAGGCACAACAGGTGCTACAATAGACGATACTAAATTCTCTGGAAATCACGTTCAGGTTGCTGACTTCTCAGCTTGTACAGCAACAGGTGATGGTTTCACAGTAGTATGCAATGGTAAGACAAGTTTACCATTCAACATTCACGAAAATATTTATGATGGTATGTTCACAAATGCTATGAACTACTACTATCAGAACCGTTCAGGTGTAAAGATTGAATCGCAGTACATCACAAGTGGTGACAAGCAGACTCTCTCAAATACACAGTATGTTGGTCATAACCCTGATACAGCTTATGTACAGGACGAATGGGTATATTCTTATCTTTCAGACGGTTCAGACATTGATAAATCAAAATCAATTGATGTAACAGGTGGTTGGTACGATGCTGGTGACCACGGTAAATACGTTGTTAACGGTGGTATCTCAGTTTGGACACTCAACAATATGTATGAAAGAGCTGTTGCTGCTGGTAATGCATCAAAGCTTGAAGATAAAGGTGACATCGTAATTCCTGAAGCTGGAAACGGTATGCCTGACATCCTTGATGAAACAAGAATTGAAATGGAATTCTTCCTCAAGATGCAGAGAGAAGACGGAATGGTTTACCACAAGATGCACGACTATAAGTGGACTGCTCTTGCTGTAAGACCAAGTGAAGATGACCTTACTCGTATCGTTAAGCCTGTAACAACAGCTGCTACACTTAACCTTGCTGCTACTGCTGCTCAGTCATACAGACTCTGGAAGGGTATTGATGATACATTTGCTAATACTTGTCTTGAAGCAGCTAAGAAAGCTTACACAGCAGCTAAGGCAGACCCAGCAAACTATGCTCCAATGGATCAGGACCGTGGTGGTGGTGCTTACGGTGACACTGAAGTTAAGGACGATTTCTACTGGGCAGCTTGCGAACTTTATGCAGCTACTGGTGATTCAACATACTATGCAGACCTCAAGGGTTATAAAGATGCATTTAAGCTTGTAAACAACCTCGCAGGTGGTGAAAACAGTGGTTCATTCAGCTCATTCAACTGGGGTTGTACAGCTGGTCTTGGTACACTCACACTCCTCCTCAACAGCGACAAGCTCACAGATGCTGAATACACAACTGTTAAGGAAAGCGTAGTTGAAATCGGTCAGTCATATGTTGATATGACAGATTCACAGGGTTATGGTACTCCATATACAATTGCTACTTATACAGACAAGTCTATCGAAGGCAGTATTACAGGTTATGAATGGGGTTCAAACTCATTCGTTATCAACAATGCTATCGTTATGGCTTATGCTTACGATATTACAGGTGATATGGACTTCATCAGCGGTGCTTCATCATCAATGGACTACCTCCTTGGACGTAACGCTCTTGAACAGTCATATGTAACAGGATATGGTGAACACGCTACAACATATCCACACCACAGATACTGGTCATATCAGCTTGACCCAACATTCCCAATGGCACCAGCAGGTGTTATGTCAGGTGGTCCTAACTCAGCTATGCAGGACCCTTGGATTAAGGGTATGGGTTACAAGGTTAACACAATTGCTCCACAGCTTTGCTACCTTGACCACATCGAATCTTGGTCAACAAACGAAGTTACAATCAACTGGAATGCTCCATTTGCGTGGGTTGTAAGCTACCTCGAAGACGTTGCTCCAACAGCTAAGGAAGGTGCAAAGGCTCCTTATATCAGTGGTGAAACTCCTGTTACACCTCCAGATGATACAACAACACAGCCAGTTGTTACAACACCAGCTGTTACAACAACTAAGGGTGATGATACAACAGTTTCAACTCAGGACCCATCAACAACAACACTTCCTCCAGGTTCTGACTTGAGCAAGGTTCTCTGGGGTGACGTAAACGTTGACGGTATCGTTGATATTCGTGACATAACAACTCTCAACCAGTACATCATTAAGGCTACAGACCTTAGTGCACAGGGTATGCTTAATGCTAACGTAATCACTGACAACAAGGTTGACATTTCAGACCTCGGTCAGGTTAAGAAGTTCATCGTTAAGCTTATCTCAACTCTTGACCCAGCTAAACAGTAATTGTTAAT
>JAZKXQ010000017.1:0-4116 GCA_045611725.1 Oscillospiraceae bacterium | reverse complement strand
TTGCGTCCCAGAGATAATTCAGAGATCATTACGGGAACACCGATGAGAAGAACGATTGCCAGGTAGATTACGAGGAATGCGCCGCCGCCATTCTCATATGCTTTGCCCGGGAACTTCCATATGTTTCCCAGACCTATTGCAGAACCTGCCGCCGCCATTAAAAATCCAAATTCAGATGACCATTTTTCTCTTGTTTTCATTGCTTTTTCTCCATTTTTTATTTTTATTACATAGTATATGCTTATATGAAATATTTATTTATTTTCATATTACAAAAAAAGTTTGTTGACATTTCATAAAAAAAGTTATATAATTTTATAAGATAATTTAAATTTTTTACAAGAGGTATTGTGTTATGTTTAATAGTATGTCTGATAAGGCTGTTGAGTTTATCTGTGATGAAGAAATCAGAAAAGCTCTTGATTATGGAAATTCAAACAGAAATAATAATCAGCTTGTTGATAGAATTCTTGAAAAGGCAGAAAATCTCAAAGGTCTTGATTATATGGAAGTTTCTGTTCTTCTCTATGCGTGTGAAAATTCTGAAAATTCTCAATTAAGAGAAAAAATTTTCTCTCTTGCAAGAGAAATAAAAGAAAAAATTTATGGCAAAAGAATTGTTATGTTTGCTCCGTTGTATGTTTCAAATTACTGCATAAATGGTTGTAAATATTGTGGTTATCATACAGGTTCTTGCATAAAAAGGAAAAAGCTTACTCAAGAGGAAGTTGCTAAAGAATGTCGTGCCATAGAGGATATGGGACATAAGCGTATCGCTCTTGAATCTGGTGAAGACCCTAAAAATTGTGATATAAATTATATCCTTGAATGTATGAAAACTATATATGCAACTAAAAACGGAAATGGTGAGATAAGAAGAATTAATGTTAATATTGCAGCGACTACTGTTGAAGAATATAAGATGCTTAAAGAGGCTGGAATAGGAACTTATGTTCTTTTTCAGGAAACTTATCATAAGGAAACTTATGAAAAATTTCACCCGTCAGGTCCAAAGAGTGATTATGAATATCATACCACTGCTCACGACAGGGCAATGCAGGGCGGAATTGATGATGTCGGAATAGGAGTTTTATATGGTCTTTATGAGTATAAATATGAGGTAATTGCTACTATGCTCCACGTTCTTCATCTTGAACAGAAATTCGGTGTAGGCCCTCATACAATATCTATTCCTCGTATAAGAATGGCTGAAGGTGTAGACCTCGATATGTTTTCTCATATTGTCAATGATGAACAGTTTAAAACTATAGTCGCAGTTTTAAGAATTGCTGTTCCATATACGGGAATGATTATTTCTACAAGAGAAGAAGCTGATTTCAGAGATGAAATTATTTCCCTTGGAATTTCACAGACAAGTGGTGGCTCTTGTACAGGTGTGGGAGGATATTCACAGCGTCTTGAAAATGAATGTAGTTGCAATGCTGAACAGGATACTGCTCAGTTTAAGGTTTCTGATGAAAGAAGTGAGGCAGAAGTAAGCAAAACTCTCCTTAAAAACGGTTATATTCCAAGTTTCTGTACTGCTTGTTACAGAGAGGGAAGAACTGGCGACAGATTTATGCAACTTGCTAAGACAGGAAATATTTCCAACTGCTGTTTGCCTAATGCTATGCTTACTCTTTTGGAATATGCTCTTGATTATGGCGATGATGAATTTAAACAGCTTACTTTCGATGTTATCAAAAAAGAAAGAGAAAATATTCAGAATGATAAGATAAGAGTAAAATTTGATGAATATATTCAGCTTATAAAAGACGGTCAGAGGGATTTCAGATTTTAATAAAGGGGTGGAATAATGATTTCAGAAATAAATCAGACTCCTAAAGCATTAAGACTTCATATAGGCGTTTTCGGCTCGGCTAATGCAGGAAAATCAACACTTATAAATACCATTACAGGTCAGGATATTTCAATTACTTCACATATTGCGGGAACTACTACAGACCCTGTTTTCAAACCTATGGAACTTTTGCCTTTAGGGGCTGTAGTATTTATTGATACGGCTGGTCTTGATGATAATACCGAACTGGGAAAAGTCCGTACTGAAAAATCATACCAGCAACTTGATGTATGCGACCTTGCAATATTTGTAATTTCTTCGCAGGAAAAAAATATCAGTAAACAGCTTGAATTTATCGAAAAGATAAAATTAAAAAATATACCATTTATTATAATTATCAATGAAATTAATGGAGAAAAAGCTGATTTTGAAATTCCATACAAAAATATTATAAGTGTAAATCTTAATGAAAAGAAAAATGCTTCAGAAAAAATCAAATCTGAAATAATAAATTCTCTTAAAGATAAGGCTGAACAAGACCCTGTAATTACGGGAAATCTTGTTGAAAATGGGGATACAGTAATACTTGTTACTCCTCAGGATATACAAGCTCCAAAAGGCAGACTTATACTTCCTGAAGTTCAGACTATAAGGGATTTGCTTGACAATAAATGTATAGTAATTACAGTTACTAAAGAAAATCTTGAAAAAGCTTTGAATATTATTAATGTTAAACCAGCTCTTGTTATAACCGATTCCCAGATTTTTAAAGATGTTGATAAAATAATTCCCGATGATATTCCGTTGACATCTTTTTCAGTGCTTATGGCAAAGATAAAAGCCGATATTGTAAAGCTTATAAAAAGTGCTGAAGTCATTGACAGCCTTGAGGACGGTGACAGGGTAGCGATAGTTGAAAGCTGTAGCCATCACGCTATGGAGGACGATATAGCAAGAGTTAAAATACCAAATCTTCTTAGAAAATATACAGGGAAAAATCTTGTTATAGAAAATTTTTCAGGTCAGAATGTTAATGATATTTCGGGATTTAAACTTGCAATTCATTGCGGTGGCTGTATGGTGAGCAGAAATTCTATGCTTGTAAAACAGAAAATATTTGAGGAGAAAAATATACCTCTTACAAATTTCGGAATTGCTATTGCTTATATGAATGGAATACTTGAAAGGATATGTTATTGATGGAAACAAAAACTTTTTTTATTGCAGATACTCATTTTGGTCATAAGAATGTAATTGAATATGAAAACAGACCTTTTAAAACTATTGAAGAAATGGATAAACAGTTAATAGATAATTGGAATAATACTGTATGCGATGATGATACAGTTTATGTGCTTGGAGATTTTTCTTTCTATAATAAAAAGAAAACAAGAGAAATCTGTTTATATCTTAATGGAAGAAAAATTCTGATTATGGGTAATCACGATACTGAGAAGTATGGTTATTATATTGACTGCGGATTTGCAGAGGTAAGCAGACACCCTGTTATCCTTGAGGATTTCTGGATTTTATCTCACGAACCTTTATATGTAAATTCAAATATGCCATATGCCAATATTTTTGGTCACGTTCATAATAATCCTCTTTTCAAGGATATATCAAAACAGAGTTTTTGTGTATCTGTTGAAAGAATAAACTATACACCAATTGATTTTGAAGAAATAAAAAAAGCAGTTATGAAACAAAGTGAAAATTAAATAATTTCAACAGGAGAGAATTATGAAAAATTCTGATTTTTTCAGCTTACTTACCCCAGAGGGCAATTATAATTATTTTAAACTTAATAATAATACAATTAATGATTTGTCAATAGATTTTCTTTGTGGAAATATTTCTTTATCTTCATCTGAAAGTACAGTTATAAAAAATATTCTTGTTAATATGCCTGTTGACAGAGAAGTAATTCAGTACAGACAGGAAATTTTTAAGGATTTAAAAACTCTTGGAAATGAAGTTTCTGAAATATATGATGTTTTAAGTGAAATGAAAATTAATTCTCTTGAAAATTTAAAGTCAATTGATAAAAAATCAAGTATATGGAAGCTGATAAGGCATCTTAAAGAACTTGAAAATTATACTCTTTCTGTTATAAAAATAAAAAATATTCTGAAAAATAATACTTTTAATTCAAAAACTATGAACAGATTTTCTGATTTTATTGATAATATCTATACAAGCAGTGGTTTTAATGAACTTCTTGAGGATATTCAGAATCTTGGAAAAGATGTTACAAATATAAGAAGTATGACTCTTGGAATTAATTTTGACAGCGAATTTTATCCCTCTGAAGCAGG
>JAZKXQ010000016.1:0-2929 GCA_045611725.1 Oscillospiraceae bacterium | reverse complement strand
CAAAGCCTTTATCCTTACGCTGATTTCTATGCTTTTCAACACGTTTTTCACAGTCTTTATCATAAATTTTCATTGTTGCAATATAATAAAGATTTTCTTTTTTAAGTTTCAGACATATATTTTCAGCCAGTTCAGATTTTCCACTTCCTGAACCTCCTGTTATTAAAATCAGCATATATTTTTTCTCCTTAAAGAAAATCTGCGACAGCTTTCAGAAAATTTTTCAGCATATTTTATATTTGACCAGAAATAAATATGAGGATACCCTGCAAAAATATTATCCTGCATATGTATTCCTTTTCTTATTTTTCCATTCGGTCTTTTTATTATGAAATTTTCTCCGTTGCAGGTACTGTCTGAATAATGAAATTCGTGAGCCTTTATAGTATCTCCTTTATCAGCACATATTCCATTACATTCAGAGGTTATTTCAACATATCCGAAATTCACAAGCTTTTTAGTAAAAAACGCCTGTCCATCAATAATTCCAGCCATTTTAAAAGAACTGCCATTCATATCTTTTATAGATTTATGAAGATACATAAAACCTCCACATTCTGCCATAATCGGAATACCCAAACTTTTCATATTTCTTAATGACTCAAGCATTTTCAAATTAGAGGAAAGTTTTTCCGTATAAAGTTCGGGATAACCTCCACCTAAATATATTCCGTCAGAATTTTCAGGAATTTTTTCATCTTCAAGAGGTGAAAAATATGTTATATTCGCTCCCATTTTTTCAAGAACTTCAATATTTTCATTATAATAAAAACAAAACGCCTTATCCTTTGCAATACTTAAATTAAATAATGTTCCTTTTTGTATTTCAGAAATTTCACAGCATATATTTTCAGTATTTTCTGAAATTTCAATAATTCTTTCAAGATTAATAGTCTGTAATGCCTTTTCTGATAAAATTTCAGTCACAACAGCAAGATTTTCAGTTTCTTCTGCTGTTTTCAATCCTAAATGACGGCTTTGAAGTGATATTTCTGGCATATTAGGAATATATCCTAAAACTTCTGTTTCGGGCAATTCATTCTCAATAAGATTTTTATAAAAATTATACATACCATCTTTTATATTATTAATAATAACACCTCTTATAGTATTATCCTTTTCAAGCTCACAATATCCCTTTATCATAGCAATTAAAGAGCGTGACATTCCTTTTGCATTTACAACAAGAATTGATGGTATTTTAAGAATTTTTGAAATATGGTATGAACTTGCATACGATGTATTACTAATTCCGTCATAATATCCCATAACGCCCTCAATAACAGCTATATCTGATTTCCCGAAACTTCTACACATAATATTTTTAAGAGTATTTTCATCACAGAAATAACTGTCAAGGTTGCAGGATTTATTCCCTGTTACAAATTCGTGAAACATAGGGTCTATATAATCACAGCCACATTTATAAGGCTGAACTTTTAAACCTTTTTTCTTCAATGCCCCCATAATCGCCAATGTTACGGAAGTTTTTCCGCAACCGCTTCCTGTTCCGCAAATCATAAACCTTGGTATTTTCTTTTCTACAGAAATATATTTCATAATTCCAATTAGCCTCCGAAAACAATTACATTAATTTTAGCATTTATTATTATACTTTGTCAATAATTATCAGTTGAGAAATCTAAAATTAAAAGTTTTGGTCAAGCTCTTTCAAAAGCTTGTGGGGTGTTGGGGCAAAGCCCTGACTATTCACGTGGTGAATTAAAAGCGTTCAAACGCTCGAAAGGTGTGAAGTCGGCAGTGCCGACCTCCAATTTGTTGTAAAGTTAAGTAAAATTTGTAATTTATCGGCTTGAAAACTTTGTTTAAGCAAATAATATCAAATAAAAATAATTTATAAAGAAAAACAAGATAGTAAAATTAAAGTTTTTTGCCAAGCTTTTTTTCAAAAAAGCGGGGAAAACCTGCACGAGAGGTTTTCCCCTTTAAAAATCTTGAAATTAACCTATTTACGATATTTCAAGACACTTTAAAATTTATAAAATTGCTTTTTAATTAATCAGCAAGTCTGAATTTCTGATTTTTTTCTGAATCGTTAAGGAATATTGATTTTGGTTTAGCCCATACTTCTGAATTTCCGTGAAGTGATTTGTATATAACAAGTTCTTCGTGAGTTTCAGTATTCTGAGCAATCGCCATTACCATATAAACATTGCCTTTCAAGTCTATATACTTTCTGTTTACAAGAACTTCTTCAGGCATTGTTACAACAGGTTCAGCCTCAGTTTCAACAGTATCACTTATTATATCATCTGTAACAATTATCATTGATGAATGAGGAGGCATTTTAATATATGCATTTCCATTATTTATGCTAAGTGACTGACCGCTGAAAAGTTCAACAAGTGCAGGAAGATGAGTTCCGAAATTAAGGTCATAATCATTGTCATCAAGGTTAAGTGCAACATAAACTATCTGACCATTAAGTTCCTTTTTAAATACAAGCTGTTGATTTCTTACAATAACAGTCTGATAACTTCCTGTTCTTAAAGCAGGATAGGCTTTGTATATACGACCAAGTCTGCATATGTGATTAAACAGTTCTGTATTTGCAGTGCTATTGAGATTGTCAAGGTCAAGACAAGGTCTTAAACCATCATCTGAATTATTTTCGTGAATACCGAATATACCAAATTCACTTCCATAGTAAATAGATGGAATACCAGGCATCGCATACATAAGAGTATAACATTCAGGAAGATGTGCCTGATTTTTCAATGTACTTGCAAGTCTGTTAACATCGTGATTATCAACAAATGAGAAAAGCTTGATATTTTTATAAATACCATTATTTCCAAACTGTCTGTTTATTGAGTAATCTATTTCAAAGTAATTTCTGTCATTGTGAGATGAATAAATCCCCTTATAACATTCATAGTTTGTTGTACTGTCAAGCATTTCAGGGTTT
>JAZKXQ010000015.1:0-2528 GCA_045611725.1 Oscillospiraceae bacterium | reverse complement strand
AGTATGTCCATTTGACAGCATTTTATAAACTTCCTTACCATCATAGGGTATTTCTGAAATTTTAAAATCGGGATTTTTTTTCTGAATAGATTTTTCAGTATGATGAATTACAGTAAGATTTCTAAGTCCAAGAAAATCCATTTTAAGAAGTCCAAGTTTTTGAACTCCATTCATTGTAAATTGAGTTACGGTCATACCATCAATTTTCTGGAGTGGAATATATTCATCAATAGGTTTATCGGATATTACTACAGCAGCTGCGTGAGTTGAGGTATGACGGGGCATACCCTCTATTTTTTCGGCAGTATCAAGCAAATCCTTTACTCTTAAATCTGAATCATATAATTCTTTAAGCTTTTTAACCGATGAAAGAGCTTTTTTTATAGTTATATTTGGTTCTCTTGGAATAAGCTTTGAAACCTTGTCGCATAAATCATACGGCAGACCTGTAACTCGTCCTATATCTTTTACAGCAGCCTTTGCGGCAAGAGTTCCCAAAGTAATTATTTGTGAAGTTCTGTCAGAACCATAGCGTTCTGTTACATAATCAATAACTTTTTGTCGACCTTCTATGCAAAAATATACTGATAGGTAACCCTTTGATATTATCTCCAGGTTTTCCCCCAGTCCACACCGTGCGTGCGACTTTCACCGCACACGGCGTTCCATCGATAGCCATTTTTTGTTTTTTACTGAGATATAAAATAACTCTTTACCTGATTATTTCAGCGTTTTCCGCTGTTTGTCTGAATTTGTTTACCTTCTTGATATTAATGTTCGGATATGCTTTCAATATTTTATCAATCGTTTCAGCCTGTGTTGTATGAATTAAGAGATGTGCGTCCTTGTGGACAAGAACAAGGTTGCTGTATTTGTCGTCACCGCCCAGATGTCTGGGAGTTATATGGTGACAATGCATATTCAGCGGATTCAGAATTTCTCCTGTAATGGGGCATCTGCCTTTCTGTGCTTTATATCTGCTCACTCTGTTCGCATTATATTCTGGGCTTCGGTACGGTATATACGTTTCCATCACCCACTGCACATCAGGAGAAATTTCTTTCATCTTGACCTTCGCTCTGCCCTCCTGCGTATAGACTTCTATATTCTGGGAGCACATTGGCGGTTTTGTTCTGATATACGAAATCGGATAAATAGGCAAATTCCATAAATATCGCATTTCCTTGGAGTCTCTGTATTGTTCAAGTGCGAATTCCTTGTTGCCCTTTTTTCTGAGTTCCATATTAAAAGGTCGTCGGTCTTTCAGCACTCGCTTAATACTCTTGCCAATCGTTCTCATATCCAGACTGATGTCCGTTGCCATTGCATAATAGTTGTGTATTCCAAGCACCATACTGTTATACAGCGAAATTTCCAGTGCCCTGCCTCTTGTATCAGCAGTAGAAATATCTTTCAACTTACACTTTAGCTTGTCTCTTATTCTTACAACACTTTTCGGCTTTATCCTTGATTTGACTACATATTTTCCAGCCTTTGGCTTCACTTTGATTTGTATTCCCAGAAACTCCGAATAACCTTTCCTGAGATTGGTTATCTTTGTTTTCTCTGGGCTTACCTCAAGCTTCAGCCTTGTTTTCAGCCAATCAATTACTGCAAACATCGCTTTCTTTGCTGTGTGATAGTCTCTGCAAATCAACTTAAAGTCATCTGCATACCGTACAATATAAACCTCTTTCAGTTTGGTTTTCCGCAACGCCATGAATTTAGGATTCTTGCTGCGTTTTCCGCTTTTATGCATAAACCCCTGATACTCATGCCGTGTGGGTATTTCCTCCCATTGACTGGCTATCCACCAATCCAGTTCATTCAGTACGATATTTGAGAGTAACGGAGAGAGGATTCCTCCTTGCGGAGTTCCCTTTGTCGGCTTAATGATTGTGCCGTCCGTATCTATGATTTCAGCTTTCAGCATCTGTTTGATTATCATCAGAAGTTTTTCGTCTCTGATACCCATATGCCACATCTGCTTAATCAGCTTATTGTGGTCAACATTGTCGAAGAAACCTTTAATATCAACGTCCACCATATAGTGCAGATTCTGCTTCTGTACCTTTCGGTATATATCCGCAACTGCCTGATTCGCTGACCGAAGCGGTCGGAATCCATAGCTTCCATTGTAGAATTTTGCTTCGCAAATCGGTTCTAAGACCTGTAGGATACATTGCTGTACAAGTCTGTCAATGATGGTAGGAATACCAAGCGGACGTTTTTTACCATTCGGTTTCGGGATATACACTCTCTTGACCCTGTTGGGCTTGTAATAATTGAGTTTATACCTCACCATTCGCAATAAATTGCTTGTGGTTTCCCGATTGATGTCTTTAATCGTTCTCTTGTCAACTCCAGGGGTATGTGCCCCCTTGTTACCATATGCGTACACTTAAGTAGAAAGGCAGAAAGAGTACAGAGAAGAAATACGTTTTCTTTTTGAATCAGCACAGTAATCTGATAATGAAGATAGCATGTCATCAGAAAATGAAAACATAAATGATTCTGCAATAATTTGA
>JAZKXQ010000014.1:0-2527 GCA_045611725.1 Oscillospiraceae bacterium | reverse complement strand
TCTTCATCGTATTCTTCATACTCGTCATCATCTTCATCATCATATACAACAGATTCAGTAACAGGAGTCTTAAAAAATCTTGTACTTCCCGAATCATCTTTTGAAACTGACTTTGAAACTGATTTTCCTACTGAAACAGTCTGAGGATTTTTCTTGAAATTTTCAATTTCCTTTATCATTTCAGAGGCTGACTGGTAACGCTTTTCAGATTCTTTTTCCATAGCACACATAATAATTTCCTCAAGCTGTACAGGAATTTCAGGATTAACTTCTCTTGGAGGAGTAGCTTTATTATGCATATGCATAACTGCAACCGAAACAGGATTATCAGTATCAAAAGGTTTCTGACCTGTAAGCATTTCATAAAGCATAACGCCTACTGAATATATATCGCTCTTTTCATTGGTAACGCCACCACCTGCCTGTTCGGGACTTATATAATGAACAGAACCTATAGTCTGGTCAACAGCAGTTTTACCATCTTCTCTTGCAAATTTTGCAATTCCGAAGTCCATAACCTTTATAGTACCATCATCAAACATCATAATATTCTGAGGTTTTATATCACGATGGACAATTCCCTTATTATGTGCGTGTTGCAAAGCTCTTAGTATCTGGATTATGAAATGAACAGAATCTTTCCACGAAAGAGCTCCCTGTTCCTCCATATATTCTTTAAGAGTAATTCCATCAATATACTCCATAACTATGAACTGAATCTGGTCTGAAAAACCTACATCGAATACTCTTACAATATTCGGGTGTGAAAGAACTGCAATAGCCTTTGATTCATTTCTAAATCTTCTTAAAAACTCATCGTTTTCAGCAAATTCTCTTTTAAGTATCTTTACGGCAACAATCTTATTTTCAACATTGTCAATCGCCTTATAGACATTCGCCATACCGCCTTCGCCGACAAGCTCCGTAATCTCATAACGACCATCAAGCTTTTTGCCGATATTCTTATCCATTTTATTCATCTCCTGTAAATTTATTCAGTAATAACTGCCACAGAAATATTATCGCTTCCCCCCTTGCCAAGTGCAAGTTTTACAAATTCTTCCGTAAGATTTTCAAAACTATAACTTTTTATTACATTTTCTATTTCTTCAGAAGAACAGTATCCCGAAAGCCCGTCAGAACATAAAAGAAGTATAAAATTTTCAGGCTTTTCAATCTCGAAATAATCGGGAAAAACTGAAGTTTCAATGCCTACTGCCTTGATAAGCATATTTCTGTAAGGGTGAGTAAATGCCTCTTCCTGAGTAATTTCTCCTTGAGTCAGAAGCATATTTACAAGCGTATGGTCGCTTGTTATCAGTTTTAAATTCTCACCGTCATAGATATAAGCTCTGCTGTCACCTATATTTACAATATGGATTTTACTTTCTGTTACAATAGCTGAAACACAAGTAGTTCCCATACCTGCTTTTTCAGGATTTGCACTTGCTTCTTCATAAACGGCAGAATTTGCAGAAAATGCTGAAAGCAAAAGAAGATTTTTTAAATTGCTTTTTTCATCGCTTTCATAATACATTTTCTTGAATGTATTAACCATAGTATCCATAGCCATCTGACTTGCTTCCCTGCCTGAACGTTCACCGCCCATACCATCACAAAGTACAGCCAGAATATTTCCATCTATTTCAGTTACCAGAACATTATCCTGGTTTTCTGCTCTTACAAGACCTATATCCGATGCACTTTCAAACTTCAAAAGCTATCCACCTCCCAACATTTAATATAAAATCTATATAAATTACTGATTAATCAGTATTTTTATATTCTAAAGCATTTCTTCTGAGTTGACCACACGAAGCATTTATATCAGAACCTAAAGTACGCCTTACCGTTGAATTTACTCCGTATTTTTCAAGGTATTTCTGAAATGAACGCACTGTTTCAGCAGTAGCTCTGTAATTCCTTTCCTTAACAGTATTTACAGGAATTATATTGATATGACAATTCATACCTCTTAAAAGTTTTGCAAGGTTTTGAGCGTCCCTTTCAGATGAATTTACATCTTTTATAACAGAATACTCAAAAGTTATACGTCTGCCTGTTTTATTTATGTAATTCTTACAGGCTCTTATAAGCTCCTCTATGGGATATTTTCTGTTTACAGGCATTATTTCACTTCTTGCATTATTATCAGAAGAATGAAGTGATATTGCAAGAGTTATTCCAAGCTTTCTTTCAGATAATTCATTGATATAAGGAACTAATCCACAGGTTGAAAGAGTGATATGTCTTAAACTCATATTATTCCCATTTTTATCCGAAACAAGCTCAAAGAATTTCAGAACATTATCAAAATTGTCAAGAGGTTCACCTATTCCCATAAGCACAACGCTTGAAATTTTTCTTCCACTATCCTTTTCTGTCATATAAATCTGTGAAAGTATTTCAGACGGCTCAAGATTTCTTACAAATCCCGCAATAGCCGATGCACAGAATTTACAGCCCATTTTACAGCCTATTTGTGTTGATACACATAAACTATATCCATGATGATAACTCATTAATA
>JAZKXQ010000013.1:0-1752 GCA_045611725.1 Oscillospiraceae bacterium | reverse complement strand
GCAAATTGCCAATTATTCTGCTTATGCTTTTACAGAAAAGTATAAAAATGAATGGAAGAAAAATGCAAAATTACTTATTAAAGATAAGAAAATCAAAAAGTATTTTTCAATGTACAGGAATGATAAGCATTCTCGTTTTATGCAGCTGTTTTCCTTGGGACTTCGTTTAGGCTCAAAAGAAATATTATATATAGTATGTAAGTTAATGCGTGGCAAAATAGCAAAAGGATAATATTATATGAAGAAAAAAGCGATTTTAAATTTTTCTGCATCCATAATATACCAATTTATGAATTTATTGGTAGGACTTGTAGTTCCAAAGTTTTATACGGAGCTTTTTGGTTCGGTATATAATGGGTTGAATCAGTCTGTAACTCAGATAATGAGCTTACTGTCGGTTCTTCAGTTCGGAATTGCTGCCGCAGCAATTCAGCAGATGTTTAAGTATATTGCCGAAAATGATGAGGATAGCATCCGTGCAATTTATTGGGGTACTGGCAAGGAATACAGAAAAATGGGATATGTATTTGTTGGTATTATCTTGCCAATTATAGTTGTTTTCCCATTTATGATTAAGGATAACTTGTCATATTGGACAGTCATTGCTTTCTTGCTTTTCCGTACTATAAGTGCAGCGATGGAATATTTCTTCCAGGCAAAATATGGCGTTATCCTTATTGCTAACAATAAAACGTATGCTGTTTATATTGTTAATATAATTATACTTTTAATAGGAACAGCACTTCATCTTTTTGTTCTGTTTACAATAAAAAATATTATTGTGTATCAGTTTGTTTCTGTGCTGACGACCTTTATTCGTTTTATTATTGTAAATGCATATATAAGAAAACATTTTCCTTATCTTTATAAAAGAAATGAAAAAGAAGTTAGCTTACCTAAGGATACACGACGCAAAGATGTCCTGATGAGCGAAATTGCAGGGCTTGTAATTGATAGTACAGATATGCTGCTTTTAAGCTGGTTTTCAGGACTTGTTTACACAAGCATCTACTCGGTATATAATTTTGTAGTTTTGGGGCTTGCAAATGTTCTTAACAGTTGTCGTGAAGCAGTATTTGCAGGACTTGGTAAAAGCTACTTTTCAGATTTTGATGAGTTTAAAAAACATTTTAGTAATTTTGAATCTGTATATTTATTTCTCGCGTTTTTCCTCTATTCAACGGCTTTGATGTTGTTCAGACCATTCATAGAGGTTTACACAAAAAATATGGATGCGAATTATGTTTATGTTTCATTACCGATTCTTTTTATATTTGGAAAGTTATTAGTTAATCTTCGAATTCCATCTATTGTATCAATTAATACTGCAGGTCATTTTAAAGAAGTGCGTAACTATGCCATAATAGAGGCAATAATTAAATTCAGTTTATCAATAATACTTGTTAAGCCTTTCGGAATATTCGGTGTTCTGATTGGCACAATAGCAGGTGCAATATACAGAACACCAATTCTGATTCAATATTCAAATAAAAATATCATAAAACGAAAAGGAATGGAATACTGGAAAAAAGTGATAATGTGGATGCCGTTTTTTGTTGCAGTGTGCATAATCAGTGTTGTTGCACCTATAAAATGTACATCTCTTATCACATGGGTTATAACAGCAATTCCCGTTGCAGTTGTAATGCTTATCAGTTGCTTATTGTGGATATTTTTATTTGAAAGAAATACATTCAACGAAATGTTGAATATAATAAAAAAGATGTTAAAAAAAGGAAAATAAAAATGAGT
>JAZKXQ010000012.1:0-2120 GCA_045611725.1 Oscillospiraceae bacterium | reverse complement strand
TACCCGAACAGAAGCCTGTTTCCCTTAACATTTCCATATCATAATGTGTACGCTGGGAAATTCTTTGAGCCTCTATAAGCATATTGTTATTTTCAAAATATTTTACTCTTTCATCAAGTTCCCTGTCAATTTCAGCAAGAGCATTTTCAAGCTTTTCGCCTTTTACTATATAATGTGATGCAGGGTATATTGCACAATATGAAACAACTGATTTTATCTGTCCCGTAAGAGCATTTACTTCTGAAATTCTGTCTATTTCATCTCCGAAAAATTCAACTCTTATTGCTGTATCAGTGGAATTTGCAGGGAATATTTCAACTATATCTCCTCTTACTCTGAATTTATTTCTTGTAAAGCTTATATCATTTCTTTCATACTGAATATTTACAAGCTGGGAAATAAGTTCTTCTCTTGATTTTTCCATACCCTGCCTTACTGATACAATCATTGAACGGTAATCCTCGGGACTTCCGAGGGAGTATATACAGGAAACACTGGCGACTATTATAACGTCACGTCTTTCAGCAAGTGCAGATGTTGCAGAATGGCGTAGTTTATCTATTTCATCATTTATTGAGGAATCCTTTTCAATAAAGCTGTCGGTACTGGGAATATAGGCTTCTGGCTGATAATAGTCGTAATAGGATACAAAATATTCAACAGCATTATCGGGAAAAAATTCTTTAAATTCCGAACAAAGCTGACCTGCGAGTGTTTTATTGTGGGCAAGTATGAGCGTAGGCTTATTTACTTGAGCTATTATATTAGCCATAGTAAAAGTTTTCCCCGAACCTGTAACTCCTAAAAGAGTCTGTTCTTTCATACCATTTTTTATACCGTCAACCAGTTTTTGTATAGCTTGAGGCTGGTCACCCGATGGTTTATAATCTGAAACAAGCCTGAATTTATCCATAGTACCTCCTTAAAATATCATACTTATATATTATAAAATTATTGCTATATAATTATACAACTTATATTTAATAGTGTCAATATGCGTTTAAAACGTGCAAAACGTATAAAGCATACCTAAACCCTTTGTTTACCGAGGTTTAAGAGTTACATTCAAAACGTGCATAACTGTGAAAAACGTGAAAAACAGAGGTCGCATAGTAAACTATACAACCTCTGCTGAATTTTTTATTAATTTTATATCTTAGATAAGATTATACTTTTTGATTACAGCTTCAAGAGCGTTTCTGCCTTCATCTGACATTTTGTAGAGAGGCATACGACATTCACCTGCATTCATTCCCATAATGTTCATAGCTTCCTTAACAGGAACAGGGTTTACATCTGTGAAAAGTGCGTTTATAAATTCAAGATAATCAATCTGAAGCTTTGTAGCCTCTGCATAATTTCCATCAAGGCAATGCTGTGCCATAAGATGAGTTTCTTCAGGGAGAACATTTGAAAGAACTGAAATTACTCCCTTGCCACCGAGTGACATAATAGGAACAATCATATCGTCATTTCCACTGTATACATCAAGATTTTCACCACATAAAGCGATAATCTTAGCAACCTGACTGATATTTCCACTTGCTTCCTTTAAAGCAACAATGTTTTTATGTTCTGAAAGCTTTTTGCAGGTTTCCGGAGTAATATTAACGCCTGTTCTTCCAGGAACATTATAAAGGATAATCGGAATATTAACGCTGTCAGCAATAGCTGTGAAATGAGCAATAAGACCTCTTTGAGAAGTTTTATTGTAGTATGGAGTAACTACCAAAAGACCATCAGCACCGAGTTCTTCAGCTTTCTGTGAAAGTTCAACTGCATACTGTGTGTCATTACTTCCTGTACCTGCGATAACAGGAACTCTCTTTGCAGTCTTTTCAACAGCAAAACGGATACATTCGAGATGTTCTTCATCTGTCATTGTTGACGCTTCGCCTGTAGTACCACAGATTATAATTGCATCAGTACTATTTTTAATCTGAAAATCTATATATTCACCGAGTTTATCGAAATTTATAGAACCATCAGGATTCATAGGTGTAACTATAGCAACACCTGCACCTGTAAAAATTGTATTTTTCATATAAAACAGTTCCTTTCATTAAGTTTATTAATCAAAATATCCCTTAGCTGCGAGGAGTTCTGCGAGAAGTACTCCA
>JAZKXQ010000011.1:0-3109 GCA_045611725.1 Oscillospiraceae bacterium | reverse complement strand
ATACCTTTTATCCCAAAACCAAAAAACTTGTCATATCGTGATACACCATTTTCCTGGCTTTTATATACATAAAAATAAAATATATTTCAATTCTGTTGACTATACTCATTATCTAAACGAGCCTGTTATTTATGAACAATTGTCCGATTATATGAAAAACAAACACATATCTAACTATAAGGATACTCCTATTTCACTAAAAAAATTTGCAGAATATGTCGTTTCAGATAATGAACTTATGTTTCTTACAGCATTCAGAATATCTGGTCTGATTTCTATTATACTGGCTGAATTAAAACAAATAAATCCTTCAAATATATTGATTATAAATCCAGGAGAAAGAAACAATAACAAAATATTTGATAAATACACAAGTTTCTTATCTATATTCAACAGACCAAACAGTAATCCAATAAATTCAACTAAAAGTGAAATATATAAAATTATGAAAAACTCATACTCTGAAACAGTCATTTTTTCCGATTATCAGAACAGCGATGTACATAGAAGAAATTCTGCAACAGAACTTATAAATTCATACTTTCATTCTCTTAACTGCAATAAAAAATGTAATGTAGCTATTATTTCCAAGAATGCAGAACACATATTAAATTCTGAAGATATATTTGTTCTTCATTCTGATAACGATGTTTTGTCACCAAATAATATTATTGAAGAAAATGAAAAAATAGACAGTTGTATTATAAAATTTATTACATCAAACAATGACTATATTATGGAATTACTGCTTGAAAAAATACAAAAATACAAAAGTATATATTCAGAAAATATTGACTCAGATATTTATCTCGATTTCTTTACTGCTGTAATGGCTTGTACTGAATTATTTTTCTCTATATTCAATATTGAAACAAGTATTCAGGAATTTAAAAATTATCTTCTTCATATTACCAAAGATAATCTTAAACAAAAAAGTGAACCCCTTGATATTTTCAATGACTTTGTAAGAGTACTCAACCAACAAATTCAAAATAATGCTCTTCAGTTTATAATGTGCAACAGCAATATGAAATACAGAGATGATGCAAACTTTATAATTGTAAAAAATAATGTTTTAAGCATCAAAGGAGAAATTATTGAAAAAACAATTCTTACTCATATGAGTACAACAGATAAGCTCGTCCATATACAAAATGCTCTTAAAGACGAAAATGTTCTTATACATAATAAAGATTTACAGAATTCATTAACAGTATATGATGAAGATGGAAATCCTGTAGTAAAAAGATTTGTATCATTTAAAGCTGATGCTTCATTACTTAACTCTAAAAATGAAACAAAGCTCATATCACTGCCTATGAAAGACTATTTTGGCATTTCTGAAAATTGTCCTGAACACTTCTTACCCCTCATATGCAATAACGATGATAATATAGCAGGAAAATATATTCCACCAGATTCATTGGAAAATAACCATATATTTGTTACTGGTTATTCTGGACAAGGAAAAACATATTTTCTTTGTCAGCTTATGCATAGATTACACCAGGAAAATAAGAAAATTATAATGTTTGATACAAGCAATTCCTTTACTAAAGATACATTGGAAGAATACTTATCAGAAGAATTTGTAAAGAATCATATATCCTACTATGAAGTATCAGAAACTTCTCTTCCTGTCAACATATGGGATACAACACTTTACCACAAGCATATAGATAAAAAAAGATATATTTCATCACTAATACTGGCTCTTTTTAGCAATGTAACATCTAACCAAAGAAGTGCAATAAACAATTCCATATCAAAAGTCTTGAATGAAGCAACTGACAATATTTTTAATATAAACAGATTAATAGAAGTACTAAATGGAGAATGTGACATCAATGTTGTCAGAAATATAATTGAAACCATCGAATTAATAAACGAGGAACTAAATGATTACAATGTTAATGAAGGTCTTGTATGGGATGATATCCTAGAAGACAGCAAAGTAATAATTATTGCTTTTCCATACGATTCATCAAGCAACAGCAATAGGATTACAGATATGCTCCTTTCCTCATTATACAGCTATCAGAACAGCCTGAAAAAGTATGAAATGAGAATCTTTATAGATGAAATACAAAAACAAAATCTTGAACAAAAAAGTCCTATACATACTATTCTTACTGAGGGAAGAAAGTTTCAGATTGGTCTTAATTTCGCCTCTCAATTTGTTTCCAACAAGTCAACAGCAGAAAATCAAATGAAAAACAATACATCCATTACAGTATACTTTAAACCTGATGAAAATTCTAAAAAAGCAGTAATTGAAAGACTTGCTCTTGATGAAAAGCAACAGGAAATACTTGATAATTTTAAACCTGGTGATTGTTTTATAAAAGGAAATCTGTACAATTTCAGAACAAAATCAAATGAAAATACAATAATCTATGGAAAGGTAAAAAAACAGACATAAAAATTATACCCTTACCATTTAAAATTCGTAAGGGTATGGTAAGGGTACAAAAAATTATTTTTTCATATGCAAAAGAAAAACAACCTCGTAGAACAGCGTATCTACGAGGTTTAGTTGGTTGCGGGAGCCGGATTTGAACCGACGACCTTCGGGTTATGAGCCCGACGAGCTACCTAGCTGCTCCATCCCGCGATATTCAACTCACATCACTTGAGTACTTATATAGTATATCATATTTTTTTATAAATGTCAATAGTTTTTTTAAATATTTTTTCAATTATATTATTTACAAAAATTCGAAGCATTATTCATTACTAAAATAATTAATACAATTAATAATTCTTTTTCTTTCTTCTTTTATTTTATTAAATTTTGCATTAAATTCAGAATAATTCTTTACTTTTAGATCTTTTAACAAATCGTCCACAAGCAAATTTAATTTTTTCAGACCTAAATTAGATGTCAAGCCTTTAAGAGTATGGAGAGTTTCACAAAGAGCAACATAATTATTTTCCTTTATAGCACAAACAAATTTATCAAATGAATTATCCGGTGGAAATTTTTTAATAAATCTGACCATAACTTCCTCATTATTATTATATGTATTACAAAGAACACTTTCATCTATTTGAAGTTCTATTAATAAATCACTTTTCATTATATCACCTTTATATAAAAAACAATATT
>JAZKXQ010000010.1:0-2088 GCA_045611725.1 Oscillospiraceae bacterium | reverse complement strand
ATTTCCTGCGAGTAATTCATCATCTGTAAGGAATTTAAGATTAATTCTGCCATTATATTTCTCTTTAAGTTCTTTGACATTCTGAGGAGGACAGCATATAACTATTTCTTCAATAAATTTCATAAATTTATCAATATAAGGCAAAGTTGCAAGAATATCATCATTTCTTGCAGTAAGAACAGCCATTTGTCTTACATTTTGTGGAACTGAAAAATTATTTTTCCCTGCAAGATTTTCAATACATTCAATCATTTCCTGTGCCGATTTATCCCACGTATAAGGTACAAATTCAGAAAGTTTATTTTTAAGATTTATATATTTTTCCTCATCATTAAGATATTTATTAACAACATTTATAAAGTCCTCACAGCTTGTATTATCAAAATAATCAGCAAATTCACCTGCCACCTCGTGAAGCACCTCAATATCGGAGGCAAAAACAGGAGTACCATAGCTGAAAGCCTCTATAACAGGGAGTCCGAAACCCTCATTGAATGTAGGAAAAGCCACAGCGAAAGCATTTTTATAAAGAAAAGCAATATCAGCATCACTTGCATTATCAAAATAGAAAAGCCTTTTATCTTTCAAAGTATGATTTTTAATGCGACTTTCGAGTTCTGCAACATTCCAGCCTATTCTACCTGCGAAGATTACATTAATATCCAATCCGTTTTCAAGAGCGTCAAGCACAAGCTTATGATTTTTTCTTGGTTCTACAGTACCAACCATAAGTATATATTTTCCCGAATTTACAGCCTTTCTGACATTTTCGGATTCATTCCCTGTTTTTTTGTTATTTGCTGAAAAATCGCATCCAAGAGGAACTGCCTTGCATTTTTTATGTATATTTCCAAGCTTGTCACAAAGAATATCAAGCTGTTTGTTTGTAGCCTCTGCCGAAGTTATTATAAAATCGGCATAATTTATATTAGCCCCGATATATCCCATAAAATTAAGCACAGTATTTTCGTGACAATACTGAGGGTGCTGAATGGGTATAAGGTCATAAAGCTGAGTAATTATTTTCAGACCACGACTTTTAAGTATGGGATATAACCAGCTTCTGCGAAGTCTTGAATTCCATACGCTGTCAATATCGAAAAAAACAGCCCCCGACTGCATATTATGAGGATAAATTACATCTGAAGAAAATACTTTTGATTTTTCGCCGTTATTAAGAGCAAAGAAATCATAGAATTTCTGATTATCAAGTTTTATGAAGGCTTTTTTCTGTGGTGAAAATGATAAAAGCACCATTTCAAAGCGATTACTGTCAATCATTCTTATAATTATCTCACGGACAACACGCTGTATACCTGTTATAAAATCAACTTTCATAAGATTTGAAAGGTCAATATAAACTTTCATAAAAACGCTCCTTACTTTATTCCCATACTTTTTCTCACAACTTTTTTAACAAATTCCGGTTGTTTTCTATAAATTCTGATTAATCTGTCAGGCCATCTGACAGCAGAAGAACCCGAAACAGCAGACGGAGAAGAAACAGAGCCTGTTGAAAATACATTATTTTCCACAGAAACCTCTGCATTAATAAATTCCTGTGAAGATACGAGAGTATTTATAACAGCCTGTCTGAAATCCTCCTCATTCATAGAAAACCTGTCTTTCCAGTTATCAAAAGCCTTTTCATCAATTGGACGCTGTAAAAAAGCCATATAAGCACATTCAAGGAATGTTCTGTTATCAGGGAATTTCATCAGTTCAAGCACATCAGCCTCAAAAGGACTTAATTCTGTAAGGAACATATAAGATTCCTTTGAAAATCTGAAATTTTGGAGTTCCTGATTAACAATATCGAAAATTCCCGAATAAACATCTTTTTTCATATTATCTCCCTCCGCTTTTCTGAAGAAAAGCTTGGCAAAAGACTTTAATTTTTCTACCCTGTTTTCTTCAAAAAATCAATTTTATTTAATATTATTTACTTAAAACACGCTTTCGAGCCAGTAAAACACAGATTTTACTTAACTTTACAACGAATTAAAAGTTTTTGGTTTCGCTTTTTTCAAAAAGCGAATGGTTTCCAAAGGCAAAGCCTTTGGTCGCTGTCGAACAGACAGCGAAAGA
>JAZKXQ010000009.1:0-2831 GCA_045611725.1 Oscillospiraceae bacterium | reverse complement strand
AGTTCCTCCACTGACACCCTGTTTTCACAACATAGAATACTGCGTTTATCTGTTCTCTTTTATTTTCAATATTTCTATACTTTTCTTTTTTTAATATTGTTTTTATTATTTCCCATTGACTATCTGTCATATCGCTTGTATATCTCATACCTCTTATTATACCATTTTTTCTTTATGAAGACAAGTTCTTATTTCTGTAACTTCTGAAACATATTCTACTGAAACATCGATATGCTTTTCAGTATCTGAAACCATTTCTTCTGAATGTTCATATATTATGATATTGTCATCATCTTCATTTACAACATTTATTGTTTGTATTCCTGTAAAGCATATAAGAATAAAAAACAGAAGTTTAAATATTTTCTTGAAAAACATTTCAATATGGGAAATACTTTCAGCTGTGGATATTGTAATATCAAGCTTTTCAGCCAATGGAAGCCCTGATAATGAGCGTATTGAAATTCCTTTCTTTTCAAGAGAAGTTATTTCAGCCTGAAGAATTTTTCTTGATTTGTTTATTCTTGACTTTACAGTACCAAGTGGACAATCAAGCTTTTGAGATATTTTTTCATAGCTCATATCTTCCACGGCATATAGCATAAATGTTTTAAACTGTGCATCAGATAGCTTATCTTTCATAATTTTCAGAATGTATTTTTCAGTATCATCAGAAATCTGATTTTCTTCTGTTGATGATTTTTTATCAATGATATTATCCAAATTTGTATTTTCATCAGATATGTTTTTTTGTTTTCTGAGATGTTGTTTATACACATTTCCAGCTGTCATATAAAGCCAGGGCATAATGCTTTCGTTTCTTTTAAGAGTATTTAACTTTTCTATTGCAATTCTATATGTTTCCTGAGTAATATCTTCAGCAATTTCTTTACTTTTGGATTTCTTTAATAGATATTTATAAATTTTTTCATAAGTTAAAGAATAAATTTCAGATATTGCTTCAGAATCTCCGTTTTTGGCTTTTTCTATAATTTCATTATCTATTTTCATTATATCATCATACTTTCGTTTTATTTAATATTAAGGGAAATTATATCCCCATTAATATTAAGATGCATTTGGGTATAAAAAAGTTCATTTTTTTATAAAAATAATAAATTTATTTTAACATTTTTTTATTTTAATAGCAATTGATATACAATCAAATTTTTAAATTTGTTGATTTTTTATATTTAAGGTGTTATACTATTAATAATAAGTAAGATGGGAGTGAATGATATGGATAAATTAAAAGCAATACCAATAGGACACGAAGATTTTAAAGAACTGATAGATAAAAATTGCTATTATGTTGATAAGACTTTGATGATAAAGGAAATTATAGATAACTGTACAAAGGTTAATCTTTATACAAGACCAAGAAGATTTGGAAAAACTCTCAATATGAGTATGCTTAAATATTATTTTGAGAAATCAGATGAGGATAATTCATATCTCTTTGAAAATCTTAAAATATCAGAAGCAGGAGATACCTATAAGCAACATATGGGACAGTATCCTGTTATAACTCTCTCTTTAAAAGGTATGAAACAACCGAGTTTTAAATCTTCTTTTGAGGAATATAAGAAAATAGTATCAAAAGAATTCAAGAGACATAAACATATTCTTGAATCAGAAGAGTTATCCTCAGTTGAAAGACAACAATATGAATTGATTTGTGATAGAGCAGGAGAGTATGAAGATTATTCAACAGCTATCAGTATTTTATCAGATTATTTATATAGGTTTTATAATAAGAAAGTAATAATACTGATAGATGAATATGATGTACCATTGGAAAACTCATATTTCAGGGGATTTTATGATGAGATGGTTGACCTTATTCGTTCATCCTTTGAGAGTGCATTGAAAACAAATAATTCACTTGAATTTGGGATACTTACAGGATGCCTTAGAGTATCAAAGGAAAGTATTTTTACAGGACTTAACAATCCTAATGTATATTCTGTTATAAACAATGAATTTTCACAATATTTTGGATTTACAGAAGATGAAATAAAGGATATAACAGATTATTATAATCTTTCTGACCATCTTCCTGAACTGAAAGAATGGTATGATGGTTATTTGTTTGGCAAAACAGAAATATATAATCCCTGGAGTGTCTTAAAATATATAAATTCGGCAGTGAAAGATGAAATAGTTTCAGCAATGCCATACTGGAGCAATACAAGTTCAAATGATATAATAAGAGAATTAATATTCAAAGGTGATGATACCACAAAGGATACTATTGAAAATCTGTTAAAAGGAGAAACAATAACAAAGCAAATATATGAGGATATAACATACAGGAATGTAGAAATAAACAGTGAATATATCTGGAGTTTTCTATTGTTTACAGGTTATCTTAAATGTATAAAGTTCATAAAACAAAATAATAAAATTCATGCAGAAATGAAAATACCAAACATTGAAGTAGAAAACATATATACTGATACTGTTGTGCAATGGTTTGATGAGCAGGTAAAATCAAGTGATGTATCAGATATTTTTGAAGCAGTAATAAGTGGGGATACTGAAAAATTTGAGGATAGAATAAATGACTGGCTTCTGACTTGCATAAGTTACCATGATGGTCATGAAAATTATTATCATGGATTTTTGGCAGGATTGCTTGTAGGTAAGAGAGGTTATAAAGTTAAATCCAACAGGGAAAATGGTAAGGGCAGAACAGATATAACCATTTGTGAATTTCAGAAAAGAAGTCTTGCAGTAATTATTGAAGTAAAAGCAGCAGAGAATTATAAACAGCTTGAAAAGAAATGTGATGAAGCATTGAAACAAATTGAAGATAAAAAATATGATAT
>JAZKXQ010000008.1:0-2403 GCA_045611725.1 Oscillospiraceae bacterium | reverse complement strand
GTTTGTTATATCAAAATCATAACCTCTGGCACGATACCATTCAGTATAAATTCTGTTAAGAGCATATGAAACTATAACATATATATTTGCCCTTAAAGCATTTTCAGGCCACGTTGGATAAATTTCACTTGACGCCACATTTTTCACATAATCAGGAAAACTTACCGTAACATTTTCAGCGTCTGAATCGGGCGTTCCAAGATGAACTGTAATTGTTTCAGGAATATAAGGTAAACCTTGCATAAATATACCTCCTGTTAAAATTCGGGTTCTTGCTGATAGAATGTAATAACTTCTCTTTCGGATTTATTAGCAGGAAGTGGTATAAGATTAACAGGCTGTAAAGAAGTTATTCCCGAAAATATAGGGATATTCTTATTCTGTACCTCATAATATCCATCAAGAAAAATTATAGCATTATAATTTGAGGAAGGACTTACAGGCAAAAGTTCTCCGTTATTTTCAACAGCTGAAAGTTCTATAAGTTCTGTTCTTCCATCTGCATCTGTTTCCACAATTCTTACAATTTTTTCAACACCATCTATATATTGTGTAATTATAACAAGTGCATTGCTGACGGGCAATGCATTATTTGCTGATGAAGCTTCTATTCTTAGAAATCCTGTTCCCATATTATTTTTCAAATTCTGTGTATATATATCAGAATCCATTGCAACTGCTGGAGGCATATATATTTCATTGCTTTTTTCATCTTTTTCCTGTGTTGTATCAGTCATATTTTCTTCCTCTGAAGGTATGTATTCACTTCCATCAACATTCTGACTTTTATAAAGATTTTCAATTTCTTCCCTGTATTTTTTTGCTATATCATCAAAATTATTCATTCACTCACTCCTTAAAGAATACTATCATTGTAAATATTATTCATACAGATATAAAAAAAGAACAGGAACTTTTTATATATACATACGACACCTTTAAATGTATATTATAAAAAAGTTCCTGTGTTTAACTAATGACTGGAGGAAATTGCGTTATCGTTTCTGAAAAGAAGTGATATACACCATACAGCTGATAATGCAACGATAATATAAATTATTCTGCTGACAACTGAGGCAACGCCTCCGAAAGCCCACGCAACGAGGTCAAAATTGAAAATTCCTACCAGTCCCCAGTTTACTCCGCCAATTATGAGGAGTATCAATGCGATTCTATCCCACATTCCCTACACCTCCGTATCCGGATTGTTTTTTACTTTTCCGGTATCAATAGTATTATCTTATATTGAAAAAATATTCAGTTTATGTTAAAATTATATTATGGTAAATTTTTGAGAGGTATTGTGTTATGAATTATATGAAAAAATTTTTAATTATTTCAGCAATGCTTGTACTTTCGGGCTGTGGAGAACAATCGCAGACTTTTGCTGAACTTGAAATTCCCAAACAGACTGAAACGGAAACAGCACGTCCATCAACAGAAGCTTATAATCCCATTGAAAAAATAAAATTTTCATTTATAGGCGATTGTACTCTTGCAACTCAGATGGGACAGAATTATGAGGGCAGTTTTAACTGGTATGCTGAAAATTATGAGAAGGATTATTTTTTTGAAAAAACTTATCCTTATGTCTGTACTGACGATTTTACAATAGCAAACTGCGAAAATGTATTCACTGATTCAGCACTTAAAGAGAGAAATAAAGGATATACTCCTGCATTCTGGTTTCGTTCAGAATCGGAAAACGCTCAGATATTCTCCGAAGGAAGTATTGAAGCCGTTTCACTTGCGAATAATCATACATATGACTATAATGAACAGGGTATGACTGATACTGTAAATGCGATTGAATCTGTTGAAGGGCTTGAATGGGGTGGAGAAGAAAAAGATTTGATATTTGAGAAAAATGGCGTTAAAATTTCAGTTATATGCGATACTCTCTGGGGAGATTGGGATACGGAAAAAATAATTAAACGTATTGAAAATATGAGTCTTTCAACCGATATACAAATTGTATTCTTCCACGGTGGAGAAGAAGCTGTTCATAAAGAGGAGTACTGGAAAATTCAGGCTTGTCATCAGATGGCTGACGCAGGGGCAGACCTTATAATAGGTGGTCACCCTCACGTTTTACAGCCTCTTGAAACATATAACGGAACGCATATAGTATATTCCATAGGAAATTTCTGTTTCGGAGGAAACCGTTCTCCCGAAAACAGAACTATAATCTATCAGGAAACTTTTACATTCAATAAAGATACAAAACAAATAGAATCCAGACAAGAAAATATTATTCCTTTCTATGTTTTTACAGGTAATATGAATAATTTCCAGCCCTCACCTATTAAAGATGAAACTCAGGCACAGAAAGTTCTTGATTTTATGTACAGAAAATCAAATACATTATTTTAATACCGGAGTAAAAATTATGAAAACAATATT
>JAZKXQ010000007.1:0-1922 GCA_045611725.1 Oscillospiraceae bacterium | reverse complement strand
GGAAATATTGTTGGCTTTAAGAAGTTTTTTCAGTTCGTTGCCTTCATTTATATTATTAAGAAAAATCAGCCACTTATCCTCTTTAGGAGCATATTTTATAATTTCTAAAAGCTGATTATTACCTTTATAGCTGTAGATAGGTTTCGATATATTTTCTCTGAAATTTCTTTGTAGATTGTAATTATATATTTTACCTGGAAAATCAATTGGAAATTTGAGGAAGTTATTTATGCTGTGTGTTTTTATCAGAGGATATATTTCATCAGGAGTTGCACTGATATATATTCTGACTTTAAAGTTGAACCTGGAGATATATGACATTACAAGAAAATCTATATATTCATTAAAAAGGGAATCCTGAAGAAAATAATGATATTCATCAAAAACTACATATTCATACAATCTATTAATAATTGCTGTGTCCCAAAAAATATTTGTATTATTGAATAGTTGCAGAAGTTCTTGTGGAAGAGGTTGCCATAAATTTTGAAAAATATAATTATGATATTTGTTTGTTACTGTGTTTAGGTAGTATTCTTTGCTGATAGAACTTGCAAGTTTTTGATATGTGATAAAAGTAATATTTCCAATTGTAAAAATATCATCAAGATTTTGTTCTGTAGGAATTTCAATATTTAATTTCTTCATATATTCTATTTTAAGTTGCCTTAGAAGACTTGTTCTGTTTCCAATATATAGTATTGGGGCGTTTCGTTTGGTAAGTACATCAAATATGAAAGTTGTTTTGCCACAACCTGTTGAACCGTGAATAAACACAGAACATATATTCCACTTCAAATAGTCATCTCCGATTTCATCACTCATCCATTTAATATTATTATCCAAAATAAAACTCCTTTCAACATTATTTTATAATAATATTATACCATATATTTGAATACAATAAAAGTAAAAATGTAAAAAAACAAATGCGAGGATAAAACCTCGCATTTGCCACGTTTGATTGAATTAAAGATTATATTTCATCCTCATAACAGCATATCATTTCAGTAATTTCCTTAACAGTGTATCCCAGGTCAAGCATTTCAAGAATATCATCTTCAGCATATCCCATATCAACACAGGTTTCAAGGAGTTCATCAAGTTCATAATCCTCATATTCATATTTTGAATTGTAATATCTGCTGTAACATAAAGATATGTAGTCAAATTCGTCTTTTACATCAAAATTGTATTTCATTATAGTACCTGCTGGATTGATTTCAAAGATTTCACCTTCATTCATTGGGATAACTCTGTATTTGCCAAGGTTAAGCTTTGAGATAGCTCTCATCATAATACTCTGAGTAGATGCATAAATGTAGATGCCCAGTTCATAGAAGTTAAGCAGACAGATAGGATTGCTTCCTTTGATAAGATACAGTTTATTTTCAGATGAGAGGACTGACAGCATAAAGCTACCCTGAATCTGTTCAGCCATAAACTGTAAGCTTTCAAAATCAAGCTTTTTCTGATATTCAATCATTTGGACAGCTATATATGAATCGGTTTCAATATCTGTTTCGGAAAGCTGATACTGATTTCTCAGAAGTCTGTCATTGTAAAGTACACCATTATGTGCGAGAGAAAATTCCATATTGTTAACAGTACCTTTAAACGGGTGGTTATTCTGATTGAAATTCTGATTGCCCTGCGTAGTAAGGCGAGTGTGTCCTATAACGCATTTTGTACCATAGGGAAAGTAAAGGCGAAGCCTGTGAGCAGGTTTCGCCTTTTTGAATATTTTGATAGAGTTGTTTTCAACGTATGAAATGCCTGTTGCATCAGTTCCACGTTCTTCACAGGCAATAGAGAGATTTCTGATAAGCTTTGTAAGGTCTGCGTGGGATACCTTGCCTTTGTAGTCTAAAAATCCGAATAATGCACACATATTAAAGTTCCTCCTCATTGATTGTAGGTTC
>JAZKXQ010000006.1:0-5001 GCA_045611725.1 Oscillospiraceae bacterium | reverse complement strand
AAGGAGTTTTTATTATGAAAAATGCACTTATAACAGGTATTACAGGTCAGGACGGCTCTTATCTTGCAGAACTTCTGCTTAAAAAGGGTTATAATGTATACGGTATAATGAGAAGAAAAAGCGTTGCAGATTATGGTAACTGCGAACATCTCAAGGATAAAATAAAATTTATTTATGCTGATATGACAGATGTTATATCTCTTATCAATGCTATGAAAATTTCACAGGCTGATGAGGTTTACAACCTTGCTGCACAGTCATTCGTTGCTACAAGCTGGGAACAGCCTATCGCTACTGCTGAAATTGACGCTCTCGGTGTTACAAATATGCTTGAGGCTATCAGAACTGTAAAGCCTTCCTGCCGTTTCTATCAGGCTTCAACTTCTGAAATGTTCGGACTTGTTCAGGAAATGCCTCAGACAGAAAAAACTCCGTTCTATCCAAGAAGTCCATACGGAGTGGCAAAGCTTTATGGTCACTGGATTACTAAGAATTACAGGGAAAGCTATAATCTTTATGCTTGTTCGGGCATACTTTTCAATCACGAAAGTGAACGCAGGGGAAAAGAATTTGTTACAAGAAAAATTACTGATGCAGTTGCAAGAATAAAATTCGGTGTACAGGAATATGTTGAACTCGGAAATCTTAGCTCAAAGCGTGACTGGGGACATTCTGCCGACTATGTAAAGGCTATGTGGCTTATGCTCCAACAGGAAAATCCCGATGATTATGTAATTGCTACAAATGAAACAAGAACTGTAAGAGAATTTGCTGAAACTGCTTTTGCTCACGCAGGAATAAAAATCCGCTGGGAAGGTGAGGGGGTTGATGAAGTAGGCATTAACGAGGAAAACGGAAAAGCTGTTGTAAAAGTCAATAAGGAATTTTTCCGTCCGGCAGAGGTTGATATTCTTCTTGGAAATCCTGCAAAGGCAGAGGAAAAACTCGGCTGGAAGCGTGAAGTGTCATTCAGTCAGCTTGTTGAAAGAATGGTAAAAAATGACCTTGAACTTGTTGAAAAGGAAATAAAGGCTTAATGAATATTGCGTTTGATGTTCACCCTCTTATAAGCGATAAAATGTCCGGCATAGGCTATTGCGAAGCCGGACAGATTTCGCATATTATGGATATGCACCCCGAAAATTCATATGAATTTCAGTATTTTTCATTGAGAAATCATAATGTAAAGGAAGAAAGACTGAAACAATATAAAAAATCCTGTAGTAAGATAAAATATGCCCAGTTTTCCCCTTTTCTTTACAGATGTATGACTAATTTCATTCCCGTTCCGTATTCTGCTTTTTTCGGAAAATCAGCTGATATTACCCATTTTTTTAATTATATAGTGCCTTATGGCGTTCACGGTAAAAAAATAGTTACCGTTCACGATATGGTAATTAAGGCATATCCCGAAACAGTGCGTTTCCGTACAAGAAAAATGCTTGAAACAGGTCTTGAAAAATCTATGAAAAGGGCTGATTTGATAGTAACTGATTCAGAGTTCAGCCGTACGGAGATAGAAAAATATTATCCTCAGTTTGCTGATAAATTAAGGGTAGTTCCTTGCGGTGTTGACAGCAACAGATTTTATCCCGAAAAAAATTCTGAAAAAATTGAAAATGTCAAATCAAAATACGGGATAAATAGGGAATATTTCCTCTATCTTGGTACTGTTGAGCCGAGAAAAAATCTTGAAAGGCTTATTGAAGCCTATGGATTATTCTGTAAAAATTATGATAATCCTCCATTACTTGTAATGGCAGGTGGAAACGGCTGGTTAAACAGCAATATATACTCAAAGGCACAGGAAATGGGCATTAAGGAAAATATAATATTTACTGATTATGTGGTTTCCGAGGATTTAAGACCTCTTATGTGTGGTGCAGAGGCTTTTCTTTTTCCATCGGTTTATGAGGGTTTCGGTATGCCTCCTCTTGAGGCTATGTCCTGTGGAACTCCTGTTCTTGTATCTTCTTCTGCATCACTTCCAGAAGTAGTTGGAGATTGTGCCGTTATTACAGATGCTTTTTCAGTTAAATCCATTGCAGATGGAATTTCAAGGCTTTATTCCGATAAAAATTTAAAAAATGAACTTTCTTTTAAAGGATTAGAGAGAAGCCGACAATTTTCGTGGAAAAATTCTGCTGAAATGCTGTATAATATATACTGTGAGGCTTTGAATTTATGAAAATACTTCTTGTAAACAAGCTATACTATCCGCATATAGGAGGAATTGAAACGGTTGTCCGTGATATTGCTGAAGGTCTTAATGACAGGGCAGATATACAGATTCTTGTATGTCAGAGCGAAAAATCCAAAACATCAGATGAAATAATAAACGGAGTAAAAATAAAAAGATGTTCAAGTATAGGTACTTATTTTTCAATGCCTGTTTCATTCTCATTTATAAGCAATTTCAGAAAAATGTCAAAAGAAGCCGATATTATCCATATTCATATGCCTTTTCCTCTTGCAGATGTTTCATATCTTTTATCAGGCTATAAGGGAAAATTAATTCTTTCGTGGCATAGCGATATTGTAAAGCAAAAAAAGCTTATGAAATTCTATAAACCATTTATGTACAGGCTTCTTGAACGTGCTGACAGCATAATAGTTGCTACTCAGGGGCATATTGACGGTTCTGAATACCTTAAACCATTCGCAGAAAAATGCAGGATAATTCCATATGGAATAGATATAAAAAAATATGGAATATATAATAAAAATATGCTTGAATGTTCTGATAAGTCATCAAAAAAGGCTATTTTTATCGGCAGACTGGTTTATTATAAGGGCGTTGATATACTTATCAGTGCATTTGAAAATATTAAAGGCTGTGAATTGTTTATAGTCGGTACGGGTAAGCTTGAATCGGAGCTTAAAAGCAGAAGTAATGTGGATAAAATACATTTTTTAGGAAGTCTTTCCGATGAGGATATGAAATCAGCACTCAATGAATGTGATATGTTTATTCTGCCCTCCTGTGAAAAAAGTGAGGCTTTCGGCATAGTTCAGATGGAGGCTATGATTTATGGAAAACCTGTTATAAATACCAATCTTCCGACAGGAGTTCCTTATGTAAGCGTTGACAAACAGACAGGAATAACAGTTCCTGTTAATGATGTGAAAAGCCTTGAAAAAGCCATTCAGAATCTTACAGATAATGATGAATTAAGGGAAAAATATGGCAGAAATGCTTATGAGCGTGTAAGACAGAATTTTTCTATGGATAAAATGCTTGACGCAATTTTTGAATTGTATAAAGAGGTGAAATAATTTGGAAAAAAAGATACTTATAACAGGTGGTATGGGCTTTGTCGGTCAGCATCTTGCAGAAAAATTATCGGGGGAGGTTTATATTACAGGGCTTGAAAATGAAAAAGCTCCATATATTCTTGATATATGTGATAGTAAGGCTGTTGAAAACTTTGTTGAAATGTTGAAACCCGATATTATTTATCATCTTGCAGGTCAAAGCTCGGTTGCTTTATCGTGGAAAAATCCTCAGCTTACTGTTGATGTAAATATAAAAGGCTGTATAAATCTTCTTGAGGCAGTCAGAAAATATTCTCCAGATTCAACTGTTCTGCTTGTCGGTTCGTCCGAAGAATACGGATTTATCGGCGATAAGCCCGTAAATGAAAAGGATATTTCAAATCCTCAGAATATCTATGCTGTAAGCAAGTATTCACAGGAAATGCTCGGACAGATTTATCATAAAGCATATGGTCTTAAAACCATTATGACACGTTCTTTCAATCATATAGGAATTGGACAGTCTGATACTTTTGTTGTGGCTGATTTCTGCAATCAGGTTGCAGGAATTGAAAAAGGTCTGCAAAATCCTGTTATAAAAACAGGAAATATTGATGTTATGCGTGATTTTACTGACGTTGATGATATTGTAAATGCTTATATTCTTCTTGCTGATAAGGGAAAATATGGGGAAGTTTATAACGTGGGAAGCGGAAAGGCTTTATCATTGAGATTTATTCTTGATACAATTATAAATCTTTCAACAGCTGAAATTTCTGTTGAAAAAGACCCTGAACGCTTTCGTCCTTCAGATGTTATGAAAATACAGGCTGATATATCAAAAATACAGGCTGATACAGGCTGGAAGCCTTTAATTCCTATTGAAAAAAGTATTGAAAATATACTCAATTACTGGAGAAAATATGCAGACAATTAAAGAAATTTATCATTACAGAACTATGATTGACGGTCTTGTCAAAAAAGACCTTAAAGGACGTTATAAAGGCTCTGCACTGGGTTTTTTATGGACTTTTATAAATCCTCTTTTACAGCTTGGAGTGTATACCGTTGTTTTTCAGATTATACTTAAAAATCCTGTTGAAAGATATTATCTTCATCTTTTTGTGGCTCTTATACCGTGGATTTTCTTTTCATCGGCTCTTACAACAGGTTCACATTCTGTAATCGGTCAGGCAAATATGATTAAAAAAATATACTTTCCCCGTGAAGTTATACCAATTGCCTATACAACAAGCAGTTTTATAAATATGCTCCTTTCATTTGTTATAGTTGTTGCAGTAGCTTTCATTTCTTCGGGAACTCTCAATTTAAAGGCTTTGCTTGTTCTTCCTGTTGTAATGATTATCCAGTATATTCTCGTTCTTGGAGTAACTCTCCTTACTTCATCTCTTACTGTTTATATGCGTGACCTTGAGCATATAATGAGCGTTCTTAATATGGCTTTTATGTATCTTTCCCCGATAGTTTATGGTATTGATTATATACCAGAAAAATACAGGGCTGTTTATATGCTTAATCCTATATCGCCTGTGATAATATCTTACAGAGATATTCTTTATTATAATTCTGTTCCTGAGTTTTCAACAATTTTTTCAGCGTTTGTTGAAAGTCTTGCCGTTTTGATTATTGGCTGGATAGTTTTTAATGTTTTGAAGAAAAATTTTGCCGAGGAGCTTTAATAATCCCAAAGATTATTAACTCAAAAGCTTGTTTAAGTAGATAATA
>JAZKXQ010000005.1:0-6325 GCA_045611725.1 Oscillospiraceae bacterium | reverse complement strand
ATTATATCTTTGCATAGGTTATAATGAAACAGAAAGTCATCAGATATATAATTCAGCAGGAGTAAGTTCATCAAATCAAGGTCTTGAATATAATACATATCTTGAAAATTATTCTCTGTATCTTACATCACAGAAACCTGATATAGAAGTTAATGATTTAAAATCATTCTATATCAGTGATAAAACAGTTTATCAGAATGATGATTTCAGCATAAGACATAAAATAAATCTTTTTGCTAAAAGCAATGATACTTTTAAGTTTGATGTTATTATAGAAAGAAACAATATGTCCTCTGATATGATTTCATTTAAATATGACTTAAATCTTGTGTGCTTTATGCATAATAACTCAAATGTTTTAAGTATAGAATTTGATGAAAAGAAATATAAAAAAGCTAAAAGATATGTTCTATCATTTGAACTCAAAACAGGCAATATTCAGAATGATTATGGTACAATAGAAAGTGCAGGAGATATTGAAATATCCGGAGTAAATAATATTCCCGAATATTTTAATATGATATTTTCAGTAAAGCCAAAGATAGTAGCGTCTGACCTTGAAAGAAGTATTATAAAGGAATATTATAACAAGTCAATGGAGAATACTTTAAAATATACTTCATACCAATGCCCGATATATCTTGCAAAGATAGATATAATAAGGGCAAGAAATACATATCTTATCGAGAATATTGAAAATATGCCTTTTGACCAGTATCTTTTCAGCAATCAGCTGTCATCTGTAATGAATGACCTTATACTTGACAAGCTTGAAAATGTTCAGACAGGTACACCATCAGTAAATATTGAAAAAAATTCTGATAGAAATAATATGTTTTCAGGTAGTAACTATGTTGTAGCTTCCGGAGAAACAATTATTGATATGGGTATAGGTGGAAAATTTGGTCAGGTATTTACCTCAAACAGCATAGCCCACGGTCTTGGTCTTGGAAATGTAAGCATATCTTTAGGTTGTGCAAATGAAGTTTCGGGAGAGAATTTCATAGTTTATGGTTCTTCTGAAGTTTTTGAAGACCTTACAGTAAAATGCGAAACAGCAGTAAAGCTTGATGTTTCCTCGGGAGAATTTGTAATAGGAATAAGACTTCTTGAGAATACAACAAGCAGTAAAGTAAAAATTCACTGGACAGCAATAAAGATGAAAGAATCACAGGACGAGGCACATAACCGCAGAATATTTATAAAACCATCAATAGCTGATTTGTCTGTAATGCAGACTTGTTATTTTACAGCTGTTATGGAAAATATAAATGATGACAAGGTTATATGGTCGGTTAAGGAAGCAAACGGTGGAACGATAAATTCCAATGGTATGTATACTGCACCAAATACTCCTGGAATATATGAAATAACTGCACAGAGTGAAACATATCCAGAAGTAAAAACTTCTGTATATGCAATAGTAGGTGATTTACAATAAATAGTTTATTATGTGAAAGGGGAGGTGATACTGTTTGAATATAAAAACTATAGACAGAGATTTTTATGTTCTTCATATTATGGAAAAAAGTGATGATTATGAATATATGCTGTGTATTGATAATCTTGAGGAAAAAAATAATAAATATGATATATTGAAAGTTAAAAATTATTCTCTTATATGCAAAGTAATGCCTTTGCTGAATGAACAGTTGAAAAACAGAAAATTTACGGATTTTAAAGAATGTTTTTCACAGGATAATGTTTTCTATGCTGTTTTTAAGCATAATGATAATATTAAACTTGCTGAAAAGCTTGAAAATACTTCATTAAGCATAATTGAACGTAATGAGATTATGAAAAATCTTGCAGAAAAAATTGTTATGACAAATATTCCGTATCCTGTTCAGACAGATATTTTATTATCAGATGGTATCACTATCTCTGAATCATTATCTGTTGGATTTAAATATAATCTGAAAAATATTTCAGATTATCAGAAAATGGATTTTAAAAGTTTTCAGAAAGCATTAAGCAAAATAACAGAAAAACTTTTTGAAAAGGAAATAAAAAATAATGTTTCTGATAAGCTGAATGAATATTTGAATAATTTGAAAAATGGAAATTACAATGAAAGAATAGAAATTTATTCAGAATATGTTGAAATATATGAAGAATTGAAAAATAATGCAAACAATGAAAATCCTAAGAAAAAAAGCAGACTTCAGAAATTTATTGAAAGAATAAAAGCAATTTTAAGACTTATAAAGCCTTTTGCAGTTGCACTGCTTATAATTTCAGCACTTCTCTATCTTTTATATACATTATTTGGATATGAAGAAGATACAGGAAAATATAATACATATAAATCCATAGGAACATTGCCTGTAAAGGAATATATTTCCGATGAAACGGAACAGAAAGGAGAGTAAAAATAATTGAAATTCAGTGATTTCAGCCTTTGGAAAACTATAAAATATCTTGCAAATTCTCTGAAAATAATTATACTTACTCCTTTTAGTTCATTAAGATATAAAATAGACAGAATATTCAGTCCTACAGGTATTGTAAGTAAGTTAACTACTGAAATAAAGAAAGAACTCAAAGAACAGACATACATAAAACCAAAAAGTTTAAAGGATTATATCTCCATTAATGATTATTATGTAGCTAAAGTTTTAATGGTAGTAATAATTCTTTTACTTATAATTCTTCCCGTGGCTTTTGTAAAATTTTTATATCCATTAATATGTTCTGCATTTCTTACTAAAGATATATACCTTAATACTACCGATATGGTAAATTATACAGGTAAAGTAAATCTTCTCTCTGCCGAAGGAGATTTAATATTTAATGGCAGACTTGAGGACGGAAGAATTAATGGTGATGGTATTCTTTATGATTATGCAGGTAATATGATTTATCAGGGAAATTTTGAAAATGAAATGTATTCCGGAACAGGACAGTCATATTATCTTAATGGAAATTTATGTTATAGTGGTGGCTTTAAGCTTAATAAATATTCAGGAGCAGGTATTCTTTTCAGTTATGAGGGTAATACAATATACGAGGGAGAATTTAAAGACGGTCTTTACAATGGAACAGGAATACTTTATGAGGAAAATGGAAATGTTCTCTATGAGGGAAGTTTTTCAGCTGGATTATACGAGGGAGAGGGAAGACTTTATCAGAATAATCAACTTGTGTATTCCGGAGCATTTTCAAACGGATTAAGAAACGGAGAGGGTAAAGAATATATAAATTCTGAACTTGTATATGTCGGAGTATTTCAGGATAATGCTATAAAAGACGGTACTATAAAATCATATTATGATAACAGTGATACTGTATTTTACGAGGGTAATATAGAGAATTTCCTGTATAGCGGAGATGGTACTTTATATTATGAAAATGGAAATAAAAAATATAAAGGACAGTTTTCAGAGGGAAATTATAGTGGAGAAGGTATTCTTTATTCTGAAACAGGCGATGTAATATATAATGGTTCTTTTGAAAATGGATTGTATAATGGTACAGGTAAACTGTATGAAAATGGTATTCTCAGCTATGAGGGAGGCTTTTCAGATGGCTGTAAAAGTGGTGAGGGTACTAAATACGATGAAAACGGAAGTATAGTTTATCAGGGAGTATTCACTGCTGATAATTCATATAATAACGGAATGGCTGTTGTATATGACGAACAGAAACGTATAATTTATACAGGTCAGATGCTTGATGGATTATATGATGGCGAAGGTACTTTATATCAGTATGAGGGAAATGATACTTATATGTATAAAGGAATGTTTGTGCAGGGAAAACGTGACGGAGAGGGGAAACAATACCTTAATGACGTTCTTATATATGATGGAATGTATACAGATGGCATTTATAATGGTACAGGAAGAATGTTTGACGCTGAAACAGGAAATCTTATATATGATGGAGGTTTCCTTAATGGTAAGTTTAACGGACAGGGAAGTACATACAGTTCAGATACAGGCTATCCTATATACATAGGTTCATTCAGAGAGGGTATGTATGATGGCGAAGGTGTTCTCTATGACTATAAAACAGGAGCTAAAAAATATGAGGGAAGTTTTCTTCTTGGACAGCTTAACGGTCAGGGAATACTTTATGACACATCAAACGGAAGTATACTTGCACAGGGAGAATTCAGAGATGGTTCATTTTTCCTCACTGAAAATCCTGCAAGTATACCTATAAACAGATAATAAAGGAGTTATTATGGGATTTTGTGTATGTCAGGGAGCTTTATTGCAATGTACATTTGGAAATGCTCCTTCATCATTAAGTGTATTGCCATTGAATATGGTGAATGTATCATCAAAGCCTCTTGCAGTTATTACTGATAATGTTCCTATGCTGAATATTATGCCTTTTGGTATGTGTATGAGTCTTTCAAATCCGACTGTGGCTTCAGCAACTTCGGCAGCTATGGGAGTTCTTACGCCTATGCCGTGTATTCCTGTTATACCTTCACCGTGGACTCCGGGTTCTCCTACCGTTCTTGTAAAAGGTAAACCGGCTGTTACAGATTCTTCAATGCTTACTTGTGCGTGGGGAGGAGTTATAAAATGTAATTTTGCAGGACAGGTTCAGACTCAGGCAAAATAATAATATATAAGGAGCGATTTCTTTGTATTTTAAAAAATTCAGTATAATTCTTGTTATTATATTAATATTATCCCTTGGGTTAAGTTCAGGAATATGTATTGCCCAAAGCAAAATATCTTTTCAGACAGTAACTGATTCTGTATATGCTGAAGATGGTAGTATATATTTTCTTGAACAAAGCAACAACAAATATAATCTATATCATACAGATAGTGATGGCAGAGTTATAGAATACATATCGGACGATAAGGTTACTGAAAGTGATTTTTATCATATGTTTAAACTGAAATTATATAATGAAAAGGCATACATTATAAGATACAGAAATGATACTGAAGATATAAGCGATAATAGTTTTGAACTGATGGAATGTGATTTTAAAAATAAATGTTTACAGAAAATTACAGATTTTCCACAGACAATACAGACTGATTATTCCATAGATAATGAAGATACAGTAAACTGGGTTTCTACTGTATTTAATTCAGAAACGGGCATTACAGATATTATAAAATATTCAATAAATTACAGATTTGATGAAAGCAGTGCAGAAGCATTGGTAGATGATTATATAGTTTCTGGATATGATGATATTATTGTTGACAATTATGGGAATATATACTTTCTTACAATAGATTCAGAAATATATAAAATTAATGGATATAATGAATGTGAAATGATTTATCCTGTTAATAATGAATATGGTAAAGCAATTGAATTATCTTATGATGGAAACAACAGACTTTATTTTATAGACTGTACAAAAGATTCAGTAATGTTTTATGATATAGAAAATAATTCTCTTGAAGATATAACTCAATCTGTAAATGATAAGATACAGTTGTATAATATTTCAAATGGCTGTGATTATGAATTGTCTGACTTAATGAATATATCTTTTAATTCAGATGGAAATTTTACAGCGTCAATAGATGGTATGGATAATAATTATATGTTGTGCATATCTGATGAAATTAAGATTAATGTAATAGATGGTGTTAAGAAATATGGAAAATTCAGAACTGTGCTGAATTTTATTGTGTATGCTTTGCTGACATTTATTGTTTTGTCATCTGTTATGGCTCTTGTGTATCTTTTTATATTTAAATATGTTTCATTTATAATAAGAGTAATAGCAATTTTTGTTGCGTTGTTTAGCTTTATTATTTTTATTGCTTCGGGTGTAACAAAATTATATCTTAAAAATAATTTTGACAATATAAATAATGAAAAAATGCTTCATATATGTGAAAGTCAGATGAGGAATATAGGTACATATTCTGCAACAGAAAGAGAAATTCTTCTTAATACTGAATTTAATAAGGAAGATATGTCAGAATGGCAGGACGATATTCAATCTTCGATATATTATTCTGTATTTTCTTATGGTCATAATGTAAATGGTATAATAAATGAAAATATGGAAGAAACACCTTTTACAACAAATTCACAGGAAACGTTCGCTGTTTATATGCTTGATGCAGATAATAATATTGTAATGCTTTATAATACAGAAGGAAAGGTTAATATTCCTGTAGATTATATTAAAACAAGATATGTAAAATCTGCAATAGATAAAGTTATACAAACAGGAGAAAGAACTTTTTCATCTGATTTATATATTATGCAGGAAACAAATTCTCTTTATGTGCCAATATTTGATGAAAATAATATTCCGATAGGGGTATTTGAAATAAACAAAATAAATCAGCTGGAATCAGAATTTAAAGTAAATGAAATAATAAAT
>JAZKXQ010000004.1:0-7422 GCA_045611725.1 Oscillospiraceae bacterium | reverse complement strand
TACAGAAACGCTCATACCTACTTTAAGACAACCTGTTATAAGAGAATTTGCCATATTATTTCCATCACCTATATAGCACATTTTAAGTCCGTCAAATGTTCCTTTAAATTCACGGATTGTCATAAGGTCTGCAAGTACCTGACAAGGATGTGAAAAATCTGTAAGACCGTTGATAATCGGAATACTTCCGTATTCTGCAAGGTCTTCAACTTCTTTCTGTTCAAATGTACGAATCATTATACCATCAAGGTAGCGTGAAAGTACTCTTGCTGTATCCTGAACAGGTTCTCCTCTGCCAATCTGGAGGTCGCTTGATGAAAGGAATAATGGATTTCCTCCAAGCTGATACATACCTGTTTCAAATGATACTCTTGTACGGGTTGAAGCTTTTTGGAAAATCATTCCGAGAGATTTTCCCTCAAGATGCTTATGCGGAATACCGTGCTTCAACTCATATTTAAGCTGGTCTGCAAGGTCAAGAATATCGCATATTTCTTCTTTGCTCAAATCGAGCATTTTAAGTAAATGTTTCATAATTTTCTCCTTTTTCTATAATTTTATTCAGCTTTGTCAAGCAATTCTTTCATTATTGAAATACCCTTGTCAATTTCCTCATATGTTATTGTAAGAGGTGGAAGAAGTCTTACTTTATCCTTTGCAGTAAGCAAAAGAAGTCCCTTATCCATAGCCTGAGATACTATATCAACAGCTTTTTTAGTTTTAAGAGTAATTCCTATCATAAGACCTATGCCACTGATACTTTCAACTTCATCAATTTCAAGAAGTTTTTCCCTTATATACTTGCTTTTTACGTTTACTTCATCAAGGAATCCGTCAGAAGTTACTTTATTGAATACTGCCAAAGCACCTGCACAGGCAATTGGATTTCCTCCGAATGTTGAACCGTGAGTTCCTTTTGACATTACATCTGCACATTTTTCATTTGCAAGGCATACTCCCATAGGCAAACCTCCTGCAATGCCCTTTGCAAGAGTTATTATATCAGGCTTTGCATTAAAATGCTCACAGGCAAGAAATTTTCCTGTACGTCCTATACCTGTCTGAACTTCGTCAGCCATAAAAAGTATATCCTTTTCAGTGCATACTTTTGCGATATAGTCCACAAATTCCTGTTCAAGAGCCATTACTCCGCCCTCGCCCTGAACAAATTCCACCATTACACCGCATACTGTATCATCAATTTTTGATTCAAGGTCTGCAATATTATTTGCTTCTGCATATTTAAATCCCTCAACAAACGGGAAAAAATAATTGTGGAAAACGTCCTGACCTGTAGCCGAAAGAGTAGCCATAGTTCTGCCGTGGAATGAATTTACCAAAGTTATTATATTATGTCTGCCCTTGCCGTATTTGTCAAAGCTGTATTTTCTTGCAAGTTTTATTGCACATTCATTGGCTTCTGCTCCACTGTTTCCGAAAAACATTTTTGACATTCCTGTAGCATTGCAGATTTTTTCTGCCAAATCAGCCTGTACTTCTGTATAGTAATAGTTTGAGGTATGCTGAATTTTATGAGCCTGTGAGCATACTGCCTCAACCCAGTTATCATCACAGAAACCAAGTGAATTAGTACCGATACCGCTTCCGAAATCTATATATTTTTTTCCGTCCTCATCTTTACAGGACTGTTTATGACCTTTATTCATACTTACGGGGAATCTTCCATATGTATGCATAACATACTGGTCAAATTTTTCAACTATATTACTGTTCATAATAAACACCCCTTATTTACTTAAATTAAGCTTTCGAGCCAGTAATCAACAAATTTTAATTAACTTTGCAATGAATTAAAAGTTTTTGGTTTCGCTTTTTTCAAAAAGCGAATGGTTTCCAAAGGCAAAGCCTTTGGTCGCTGTCTTTATGACAGCGAAAGAGGGGTTGCAAGGGAGTTTCTCCCCTGCCTGATAGTCGTTTTATAATTCCAAAAGCAAAGCTTTTGGAATTTTTTAATCAAAATGCTGAAAGTATTTTGATATTTAATGATAATTTCAAGTTTTTTGAGGGGAAAACCTCTCGTGCAGTTTTTCCCCTCTTTTCAGCCCTTTCGAGTGTTTAAACGCTATTCTATTCACTTTGTGAATCGTCAGGGCTTCGCCCCGACACCCCACAAGCTTTTGAAAAAGCTTGACCAAAACTTTTATTTTTAGTATTTTGTTTTCTTCAATAAATCAGGTTTTACTTAATTTGATTTACTTTAAACAAACTGTTCCGCCGTCAAGTTTATTAACAAATTAAATTAAACTTTGAATAGGCGAATTGGAGGTCGGCACTGCCGACTAACGGAACTGTGTGCCTATTCCCTCATTTGAAAGCAATTCTATAAGTATTGAATGTGGAACTCTGCCGTCTATAATACAGGTACGCTTTACTCCACGTCTTACTGCTTCAACACAGCAATCAATTTTAGGTATCATTCCGCCTGATATTATTCCTTTACGCTTCATAAATGGAACTTCAGAAACATTCACTGACGGAATTAATGTTGACGGGTCGTCCTTATCTCTCAAAAGTCCTGCAATATCTGTCATAAGTATGAGATTTTCAGCTTTAAGCTCTGCCGCAATTCTTGCCGCTGCTGTATCTGCATTGATATTGTATACTGTTCCGTCAATACCTCCGCCGACAGTTGCTATAACAGGAATATATCCATTGTCAAGAGCGTCTGTAATAGGCTTTGTATTAACCTTTACTATATCGCCTACAAATCCGAGGTCATTTTCTCCCTCTGTCTTTTCAGCTGTAATCATTTTGCCGTCAATTCCGCAAAGTCCGAGAGCATTTCCCTTATGCTGTGTAAGAAGTGAAACAAGCTCCTTATTAACTTTTCCAGCAAGTACCATCTTAACAACGTCTATTGTTTCTGCATCTGTATATCTTAATCCGCCTATAAACTTACTTTCGATATTAAGGCGTTTAAGCATATCATTTATTTCAGGACCTCCGCCGTGAACGAGTACAACTCTTACTCCTACAAGTGAAAGAAGTACTATATCACTCATAACAGCGTCTTTAAGTTCATCATTTGTCATAGCGTTTCCGCCGTATTTGACAACTATTGTCTTATGACTGTATTTCTGAATATAAGGCAGTGCATCAATAAGCACCTGTGACCTTATCGAATTTGATATTTTTTCCATATTACCATTATCCTTTATATTAAATTAAACCTGTTGTTTCATCAATGCCCATCATTATATTAAGACACTGAACGGCAGCTCCAGATGCACCTTTTCCAAGATTATCAAGTCTTGAGCATAAAAGCACCTGTTCATCATTTCCGCATACAAAAATCTGCATTTTATTTGTTCCGCTTAATGTATTTGATGCAAGGAAACCATCGGGTATTATATCAGCTCCGCCCATTTCAGCAACCTGTATAAAATTCTGTCCGCTGTAATGCTCTGCGAAAACTTTATGTATATCGCTTATTCCGTATTTCTTATTCAGAAGTCTTGTCTGTACCTGTACAGCCACAACCATACCGCTAAAATAATCGCAAATCATAGGGCTGAACATAGGTTTATTTGAAAGACCCGAAATTTTCTGCATTTCAGGTAAATGCTTATGAGTCTGAGCAAGGGCATAAAATCTCGGACTTCCAAGTTCAAAATCTCTGTTTTCATCTTCATACTGAGCAATTGCCTTTTTACCTGCTCCGCTATAACCCGATGTTGCAAATGCACATACAGGGAAATCAGACGGCATAACTCCAGATGATACAAGAGGATATATAAGAGAATTGAAACCACTTGCATAGCAACCAGGAACGGCTACTCTGTTTGATTTTTCAATCTTTTCACGGTGAGCCTTTGAAAGCTCTGGAAAACCATAAGCCCATTCCGGGTTTGTTCTGTGTGCTGTTGATGCATCAATAATTCTTACATTATCATTCTCAACAAGTGAAACTGATTCCTTTGACGCAACGTCCGGCAGACACAAAAACACATAATCTGCCATATTTATAAGGCGTTTTCTTTCATTTATATCTTTTCTGAGTTCCTCAGATATTTTTATTATTTCTATATCATTTCTGTTTTCAAAACGTTCAAGAATTTTAAGACCTGTAGTTCCTTCCTGACCGTCTATAAATATTTTAGCTGACATAATAGGAATTGCCTCCGAATTAATCATTATTTTTCTTTTCGCTTTTTATCATTCTGAATACGGCACAGCCGATTATTGCTATAGCAGTCCATACGGCAGAAGCAACAGACGGCTTTTCAAAATCAAGTATCCATATTAAAACTTCTCCGACAAGCCATATTGAAAAAATGACAAGCGACTGTATAATAAATTTAATTATATTCTTCTTCATTATATCTCCGAAAGTATTTTTCTTACTTCCTCAATCTGAATTTTTACAGATTCAGGTGCAGGGCCTCCGAATGAAGTACGCTGACTTACACATTCTTCAAGGCTTATAGCCTTATAAATTCCCTCGTCAAAAAGCTTTGTATATTTTGTATATTCTTCAAGAGGAAGTGTTTCAAGGGTAAGACCTTTTTCTATACAAAGTGCTACAAGAGTTCCTGTAATTTTATATGCATCTCTGAAAGGCATACCCTTCTTTACAAGATAATCTGCACAGTCAGTTGCATTTATAAATCCTCTTGCTGCTGCATTTCTCATATTTTCTTTAAGGACTTTCATTGTTTCAAGCATTGGGATAAATGTTTTAAGACAAAGCTTTACATTATCCACAGCATCAAATATTGCTTCTTTATCTTCCTGCATATCCTTGTTGTATGCAAGTGGCAGACCTTTAAGCATTGAAAGCAATGTCATAAGGTCGCCGACAGTTCTGCCTGTCTTACCTCTTATAAGCTCTGTTATATCGGGATTTTTCTTCTGTGGCATAATTGAAGAACCTGTTGCATATGCATCATCAAGTTCTATGAATTTAAATTCCCACGAACACCACATAATTATTTCCTCGGAAAATCTTGAAAGATGTGTCATAAGGAGGGATATTGCACAGGCAAGTTCAACGCAGAAATCTCTGTCTGAAACTCCGTCAAGGCTGTTAAGCATAGGAGCTGTAAATCCAAGTGCTTCTGAAGTCATATGTCTGTCGATAGGATATGTAGTTCCTGCTAATGCACAGCTACCGAGAGGACAATAATTCATACGCTTTACAGCGTCCTTAATTCTTCCAATATCCCTTAAAAGCATATTAGCATAAGCCATAAGATGATGTGCGAGAGTTACTGGCTGAGCCCTCTGGAGATGTGTATACCCTGGCATAACTGTTTCAAGATGTTCTGACGCAAGACTGCACAGAGATTCTGTAAGCTTTCTTGTAAGACCTTCTATTTCATCTGCTTCATCTCTGAGATACATTCTTATATCGAGGGCTACCTGGTCATTTCTTGAACGTGATGTATGAAGTCTTTTTCCTACATCTCCAAGACGTTTTGTAAGTTCAGCCTCAATAAACATATGAATATCTTCTGCTGTCATATCAAATTCAAGACTGCCGTTTTCGATGTCCTCAAGAATTTCCTCAAGACCTTTCTGAATTGTTTCAGCGTCCTTTTCAGAGATAATTCCACATTTACCGAGCATACCAGCGTGAGCGATACTGCCCTTTATATCGTGTCTGTACATTCTTCCGTCAAAAGCTATTGATGAATTGAATGCATTTACAGTTTCATCAACTTCCTTTGAAAATCTTCCTGCCCACATTTTTGCCATATGTACCATACCTCCATTAAATAATAAAACAAGCTGTCAGCTATATAACAACAGACAGCCTGTCATTTCTGAAAAATTATTTACTTTCAGCTTCTTCCTTAGCTTTTTTTATAAGTTCGGAAATATCAAAACCATCTATTTTCATACCTTCGTAATGACAGTTTACAAATTCAGCATTACTCAAATCAGTATTAGCAATCTGTATATTTTTCATACTGCCGTTTCTGAAAATTGAATCCTCAAGGCTGTATGATTTAACCTTGATTTTTTCAAGATTAATACTCTTGAATGTACTCTGCTGGAGATTTACATCTTCAAAAGATGTTTTTTCCATACTGAGTTCACTGAATGTTACACTGTCAAGGCAGGAATTTTCAAATACACTGCAAAATAAATTTGTATCATTAAATACCGTTGACTGCATTTCTGTATTTTCAAAAACTGCCGAGTCAAAAACTTCATTAACAAATTCCCTTTTATTATCCATTTTTTGCACTCTCCTTGTCTGCAATTCCGTCTTTTTTAATACAAGCGAACATACACTGTTTAATGTATGTTCGCCCGAACAGATTATTAATTACTTGTTATTTCTCTTAGCGTCAAGAGTTGCTTTAACTTTGATTGGAAGTCCGAAAAGATTGATAAATCCTTCAGCGTCCTTCTGATTGTAAACTTCATCAGCGTCAAATGTAGCAACTTCTTCATCATAAAGAGTATATGGTGAAGTAACACCTGCATTTATTATATTACCCTTATAGAGTTTAAGCTTTACATCGCCTGTAACAGTCTTCTGAGTTTCATTAACAAAAGCTGTAAGAGCTTCTCTTAAAGGTGTGAACCACTGACCATTATAAACTATATCAGCAAACTTAATTCCTATGTACTGTTTCATTCTTGATGTATCTCTGTCAAGAGTGATTGTTTCAAGAACTTCGTGAGCGTGATAGAGAATAGCTCCACCAGGAGTTTCATAAACACCTCTTGATTTCATACCTACAAGACGGTTTTCAACGAGGTCAGCAAGACCAATACCATTTTCTCCACCAAGTTTATTAAGTGTCTTTACAAGTTCAGTTGCACCCATTTCCTTGCCATCAATAGCTGTTGGAACACCTTTTTCAAAGTGAATTGTAATATATGTTGGCTTGTCAGGAGCCTGAATTGGTGAAACTCCCATTTCAAGGAATCCTTCTTTTTCATACTGTGGTTCATTTGCTGGGTCTTCAAGGCCAAGACCTTCGTGTGAAAGATGCCAGATATTCTTATCCTTTGAGTAATTTGTTTCACGATTGATTTTAAGTGGAATATTATGAGCTTCAGCGTAGTCAATTTCTTCATCTCTTGACTTGATGTCCCATATTCTCCAAGGTGCGATAACTTCCATTTCAGGAGCAAAAGCCTTTATTGCAAGTTCAAAACGAACCTGGTCATTACCCTTACCTGTACAACCGTGACAGATAGCGTCAGCGTTTTCCTTTATTGCTATTTCAGCAATTCTCTTTGCAATTATAGGACGTGCAAATGAAGTACCGAGCATATATCTGTTTTCATACAATGCACCTGCCTGAACAGTAGGGAAAACATAATCTGTAAGGAATTCTTCTGTAAGGTCTTCAATATAAAGCTTTGAAGCACCTGTTTTAATAGCCTTTTCTTCAAGTCCGTCAAGTTCGCTTTCCTGACCTACGTCAGCTGAAACGCAGA
>JAZKXQ010000003.1:0-2450 GCA_045611725.1 Oscillospiraceae bacterium | reverse complement strand
AGCTGAGCGAGGAGAGCTTCAGGAACTTTACCGCCCTTGTCAGCGATGTCTTCCTTGTAGTATCTTCTCATTTCAGCGATTTCCTTAACCCAGAGTTCCTTATCAACTGCGAGGAGTTTTTCCATAATTTCTGGAGTTACTTCGTCTTCGATACCTTCAACATTGATGTCACCCATCTTAGGAACATAACCGATAGCTGTTTCTTCAGCGTCGATTGTACCTTCACATCTCTTGATAATCCAGTCGAGAACTCTCATATTATCGCCGAAACCAGGCCAGATGAAGTTGCCGTTTTCGTCCTGTTTGAACCAGTTAACATTGAATATCTTAGGAGCATTTTCGCCGAGCTTTTCGCCCATTTCGAGCCAGTGAGCCCAGTAATCGCCTACATTGTAGCCAATGAATGGTTTCATAGCCATTGGGTCGTGTCTGAGAACGCCTACAGCACCTGTTGCAGCAGCAGTTGTTTCTGATGAAACAGCTGAACCAACATATGTTCCGTGAGTCCAGTCAAATGACTGATAAACAAGAGGAGTTGTTGATGCACGTCTTCCACCGAAGATAATAGCTGAGATTGGAACACCAGCAGGATTATCAAATTCAGGTGAAATGCAAGGGCAGTTTATAGCAGGAGCAGTAAATCTTGAGTTTGGATGAGCAAGAGTATTGCCTTCAGCTGTAAATTCAACGCCGTTAACTTCAGCACCCTTCCATTCTGTAGCATTTACAGGAGGATTCTTGTCAAGCTTTTCCCACCATACAGTCATATCATCGTTGTTGATAGCAACGTTTGTGAAGATTGTGTTCTTCATTGTTGTATGGAGAGCATTTGGATTTGAATTTTCATTTGTACCAGGAGCAACACCGAAGAATCCGTTTTCTGGGTTGATAGCATAAAGCTTACCATCTTCGCCCTGTTTCATCCAAGCGATGTCATCACCTACTGTGAATACTTCATAGCCGTCCTTCTTATAGCCTTCTGGTGGAATGAGCATAGCAAGGTTTGTCTTTCCACAAGCTGATGGGAAAGCAGCTGTGATGTATTTAACTTCGCCGTTTGGTTTCTTAACGCCGAGGATAAGCATATGTTCAGCCATCCAGCCTTCATTCTTACCCTGGAATGAAGCGATACGGAGAGCGAAGCACTTCTTACCGAGAAGAACGTTACCACCGTAAGCAGAGTTAATTGACCAGATAGTATTATCTTCTGGGAAATGAACAATGTATCTGCCTTCTGGGTCAACATCAGCCTTTGAGTGAAGACCTCTTACGAAGTCATTTGAAGTGTCACCAAGATTTTCAAAAGCCTGAACGCCCATTCTTGTCATAATAGCCATATTGAGAACAACATAGATTGAGTCAGTAACTTCAACGCCTACCTTAGCAAGAGGAGAACCGATAGGTCCCATTGAGTAAGGGATAACGTACATAGTTCTGCCCTTCATAACTCCATCATACATAGGAGTAAGCTTTGCATACATTTCCTTAGGGTCCATCCAGTTATTAGTCGGACCTGCATCTTCCTTATTTCTTGTACAGATAAAAGTTCTGTCTTCTACACGAGCAACGTCGTTTGGCTTAGTTCTGTGGTAAAGACAGCCAGGGAGTTTTTCCTGATTGAGTTCAATCATTTCTCCTGTTGAGATAGCTTCCTTACGGAGTGCTTCGAGCTGTTCTTCAGAACCATCAATCCATACAACCTGGTCAGGTTTTGTGAGTGCAACCATTTCTTCAACCCACTTTATAACGTTTGGATTTTTTGTCAATGACATTGTAATCTTCTCCTTTCGGTTTACATAATTTTTAAGAATACTTTTTTTACGGCGGAAATTAACGTAATCCGTCGATAAAGCAACTTTCCACCAATAATATTATAAGATATTTTTTATTGTATGTCAATAGTTACTTAAAACATATAAAATATATAAATTAAGCATTTACAGTAAAAACTGTTGGCGTACTACACACATCTATCAAGTCTACTAAATCATAAATATCAGTATTCTTGACTACTTTCAGAAATTTTCTCAATATGTTGTAAGAGCCATTTACATCTGCATTAATAAGAATGTTTTCTTTTGTTTTAAACAACCCTCTGCGGGTTCTTTCACCTACATATTCGCTGTGCTTTTCAACACTTTCTTTGTCAATAAAACTACATTTTGAGGTATAGCTTTCTTCTTGTAATTCAACTCCTATGCCTGCAATTCTGCATTTGTAAATTAACTGATTGATAAATGTAAGAAATGGTATCTGTACAAACTTCTGATTATTTTTCTTTCCTATATTTGTGCCTTGTTTCCACTCTTTATTAACGTGAGTTCGACAGAAAAAAAGAAAAGAATATAGAAAAATCCACCTCAATTTGCTATAATGGTAATGGTCAAAAAACAATAAAGCAATTAGAAAGGTGGATTTTTATGGAACAGCAAATAGCTGTATTTTGTGAA
>JAZKXQ010000002.1:0-12046 GCA_045611725.1 Oscillospiraceae bacterium | reverse complement strand
TTTTTATTCTTATTTACTTTTTATTTGTTATATTAAGAGGTGTTGCTGTTTCCTGCAAATATGCAGTTACAGAGGTAAATGACTCAAAGGTTCGTTCATTTGCTGAACACGATAAAAAATACGCCAGACTTCTTGATATTATTTTAAATCCTGCCGATATGCTTGTATCATTCTCAGTATTCAGACTTATTGCAGATATATGTTCATCTTTTGCTGTTGTAATGGGCTTTGAAGGGTATCTTAGCAATATGGCAATGTCATTTTTTAATATACAGCCTGAGTATTCACTTATTGTTAAATTTGTATATCTTGTTATACTTATGGGCATAAATGCTGTTATAGTTACAGTGTTCGGAGAAATTCTCCCTAAACGCATAGCTGAAAAAAATATTGAAAAAATTGCTGTAAACAGTGTGAGTTTTATAGGCATTATGAAAATATTTGCTGTTCCTGTTAAATATACAGCATATGGAATATCATTCGTAATTTCAAAAATACTCGGACTTTCTGCTTCGGGAAAAAAAGATGTTGTCACAGAAGAAGAAATACTTATGATGGTTGAGGCAGGAAATGAAACAGGAGTAATTGAAGAAAGTCAGTGTGAAATGATAAGCAACATATTTGAATTTGGAGATTCTGTAGTGTCAGATGTTATGACCCATCGAAAAGATATAGTTGCCGTTGATGTGAATGAACAGATAAAGGAAATTGTTTATCTTGCAATAAACAAGGGATTTTCAAGAATACCTGTGTATCAGAAGAATATTGATACAATTATAGGTATAATATGTGTTAAGGATTTATTATGTCTTGTAGGGTGTGAACATTCCCGTGATTTCTTTATAAGAGATTTTATGCGTGAAATTATATATGTTCCCGAAACAAGCAGATGTGCTGATATTTTTGAAACTATGACTCTGAAAAAAATGCATATGGCTGTTATAGTTGATGAATATGGAGGAACTGCTGGTATAGTAACTATGGAGGATTTACTTGAAAAAATTGTGGGAAGTATTCAGGACGAATATGATAAAGATGTAAAAGATTTGGAAAAAATTTCTGATAATTTATTCACTATAATAGGCTCTGCCGACCCTGAGGACGTTCTTCCAGAGCTTTCCCTGAAACTTCCGGAAGGTCACGAATATGATACAATGAGTGCATTTATTGTTGATTTACTCGGAAGAATTCCCGAAAATGATGAAATGCCGTCTGTAAAATTTGGCAATGTAGAATTTACTGTTCTCCTTGCAGAAGATAACTGGATTAAAAAAATAAAAGCAGTTATACTTCCTGAAAATACAGAAAATACGAGGGATTAAAAATGAAAAAAATTATAAGTGTTATTTCGGTTATTATATCTTTTATGCTGTCAGGCTGTTCAAAAATGCCTTCAGATAATTCATATTATGTGGAAAATACAAGAGTATCAGTTTCTGAAAATAAGGAAATAACTATTTCTGAAACCTGCGTATCTACTGAAACAGATGAAATATATTCAACTAATGATGATTCATCTGAAACTTCACAAACAATGAGTACTTCTGAAAATATACAAACTCAAGCTACTGATATTACTACGATTATTTCGGAAAGTAATAAGATGACAACAGTTTCAGATATAGTGACTAATTATAATACAACAACTGATACTGTTTATACATCAGTTACCTCTGATACATCTGAAACAACATCTTTATCGGTTGCCTTATCTGAAAGCTTTACAGAAGTTTCATTACCAAATCCGAATATATATGGGTACACTCCTAAATATTATCAGCTTAATTCTGAGGAACAGATTGTTTATAATGAATTAGCAAAAGGTCTTGTAAGATTTAGCAAGGATATACCTATTTCCCAAAAAATAACGCAGGAACAGGTTAAAAAAATATATCTTGCAGTACTTACTACAATTGAACAGCAAATGTATGCTCCTGTAAGAAATTATACTATTATGATGGGCGATGATTCAGGTTTGGTAACGTCAATTCAGCCACAGTATAAAGAAAGCCTTGAAACAGCTGAAAATTTAAGAATTAAGCTTGATGAAAAAGCATATGAAATAATATCCCAGATTACTCCCGAAATGACAGAAGTTGATATAATAAAACTTTTTCACGATAATATTATTCTGAACTGCTCATATGGTCAGTCTGAATATTCTGGAAGTGCTTATGGTGCTTTGGTAGAAGGTGTTGCACAGTGTGAGGGATATTCAAGAGCTATGACTTATCTTTGTCAGAAAATATCCATACCGTGTGAGATTATAACAGGCACTTCCAATGGCTCTGCACATATGTGGAATATGATAGAAACAGATGGTAAGTGGTATCATATAGATGTAACCTGGGACGACCCGATTCTTTCAAATCATATTGAGGATTATATAAGTTATAAGTATTTTAATCTTGATGATACTGCAATTTCAGCAACTCATCGAACAGATGAAAAATTCCTTTATCCTGTAGCTTATTCTTCAGACGCAGGTTATTTTGTGTATTATAAATTATTTATAGATAATTCCGAAAATGCAAATCAGATTATAAAAGATGGAATTTCTTCATCAATAATTTCTGGAAAAACTTCTGTTTCATTTAAATTTGGTAATTCTGAAATTTATAATGAAATTTCGGAAAAACTTTTTAGTAATGCGTGGGAAAATTTCTTTGTAATCATTGATGAATGTAATTCAGAAAACGGACTTAATATAGATAAAAATAATATGAGAGTAAGAAAAGATGTGAATAATCTTATTATTGAGATAAGTTTTTGAAAGGAATTTTAATATAATGGCATCGTGGAGTAAAATGAAAAAAATTCTTGAAGATAATATGGCAGATTCTCTTAAAGGGAGAGTAAGATATTTTGCAACACGCTACAGAAAATCGCACGATTCAGAAGGTTGTGCAGGAATATACATTGATAATAATGAACTTGTAAGGTCAAGTTATTTTGAATGGTGTGAACAGTTTTTTTTAGCAAGAAAAAATAATTGTGAACATCCAATGCTTGAGGCAACCAATAATAAAGGCTTTGACCAGTTTTCATTCTATGAGGCATTTTATATTTACAGTAATACAAATATAAGGGAATGTCTTGAACACGAAAATGCCCTTGTAAGAATATTTGCAGTATTTGATAAAAGAACAGGAAAAAGGACACTTTTGAAAATTGCAGAAAATCTTTGCATAGAGCCTGAATGGGTACAGAAATGCTTTAAAGCAAAACTTGAAGCTGAAAATATACTTATATAATTATTATAATAATAAAAAGAAATAAGTCCACCTTACTGCGAATAAGGTGGACTTTCAAAATATTTACCATAATATTGAACTAAATTTGAGAGAAACCGCTTACTGCACGGTATCTCTTTTTTATATTATACAACTGAATTGAAAAAAGTCAAGGTATTTTTATTGACAAAAAACGATAAATATATTATAATAATTACGGATACTGTGCATATCGGTAGGCGGTTTAGTCCACTCTCGGAAAAGAGGTGGAATGAATTATGGAAAGTTACATAACATGGTCTGAATTAATTCAGCTAAGTATTGCCATTTCTAATTTTACTATGTGTATTATTGCTGTGCTGACATTTCTGTACACAATTTTCCATAATAATAAAAAGAAATAATCCGCCATATCTCGAACATACGACGGATTGTATAATAAAGTCTTAGTCTAAAACAGAGAGAAACCGCTTACTGTACGGTATCTCTTTTTTATATTATACAACTGAATTGAAAAAAAGTCAAGGTATTTTTATTGACAAAAAACGATATAATAAAAAGAAATAAGTCCGCCTTACTCCCAATAAGGCGGATTGTTTTATACAATAATCTGAATACTTGAGAGAAACCGCTTACTGCACGGTGTCTCTTTTTTATATTATACAACTGAATTGAAAAAAAGTCAAGGTATTTTTATTGACAAAAAACGATAAATATATTATAATAATTACAGATACTGTGCATATCGGTAGGCGGTTTAGTCCACTCTCGGAAAAGAGGTGGAATTGTCTATGGAAATACTTATGTTGATTATAACAAGTATTGGTTCTTTTTCATCATTGGGAGGATTTATTCTTGATTTGATGGACAGATACCACTCCAATAAAGATAAAAAATAAGTCCGCCTTACTGCGAATAAGGTGGACTTTTAAATTTAAATTACTTTACAAATATGAGAGAAACCGCTTACTGCACTGTATCTCTTTTTTTATTATACAACTAAATCATAGAAATGTCAAGTACAATTTTATTGTGCAATATGACTATTCAAAAATGATAAATTGTACATCTTAATAAAAAAAGCGAAAAAAAACTTGTCAATATATATATAATTTACTAACAATTTAGTAAATGTATACAAAATAACATTATATTATGTATTAAAACTATTAAAAACATCTGATACAAACATCTTCATTTTACAAAAAATGACACTGTTAATTATTCGTCAAAATGTCCAAAACGATACAGAATTAAAGAATTTAAATTCGATGTTGTACAAACTTTTGGTAATTGGTTTTCAGAGTATTGACAAACAGTTGCAATGCTGATATAATAAGAGCATAGAATAAAGCATTACATATGGCGTCATTAAGAAATGCTTTTCACCGTTGGAGAATACGGTGAAGAAATTAAGAATTAATTATCATCTTTAAAGATGATTTAAATGGGAGGAATTTATCATGAAGAAAAGAATGAAGGGTTTTACACTCGTTGAACTTATCGTTGTTATCGCTATTATCGGTGTTCTTGCTGCTATCCTCGTACCATCAATGATGGGTTATGTTAAGAACTCAAAGCTTAAATCAGCAAATTCAAATGCTAAGCTTGTTTATACAACAGCTTCAACATTTGTTGCTGATAAGGAAGTTCAAGGTAAATTAAGTGAAGTTTCATCGTTGGCTGCAACAGATGTTACTGCTATTGCTGATGGTGCTACTTTAGGTGGGGCTATAAAGGCTGCTTTGTCTGATAATGGTACTGCTGCTGGTGCTGTAGCTGTAGTAATGAAGGCAGATAATGCTGGAATAGAAGTTGCACAGTGGGCAAAAACTCAAACAGATAATATGGTTGGTCAATATCCAGACCCAATTGAAGAAGTTGCTAAGATGCCTAGTGGTGCAAAAATCGGTGCAAAAATTACAGCAACAGGTGGTGCTACACCAACAACTCCATAATAAAGTATTTAATTTCAAATTACATAAAAACCCTCTTGAATTTTCAAGGGGGTTGTTTTTTTGTGTTGACTTTTTTCGACAATTGTTGTATAATCTTATTATGGACATTGTACAAAAAACGGTAGGCGGTTAAATCCTGCCCTCAGAAATGAGGGATTGTTTTATGCATAACATCTTTGAACTTATTGATTGTGTTGGTTCTTTATCAGCACTTGGCTCTTTGATATTTGCACTTTATGTTTACTATAAAGAAAACAAAAAGAAATGACCACCCCACTCTGAAATGCTCCCCTTTTGTTAGACAATGTGGTATAATAAATATATACCAAAATTGAAACTAACGAAAGGGGGCATTTTTATGCCAAAAGGACAACCAAATAAAAGGTACACACCTGAGTTTAAAATCAAGGTAGTCGAAACAATGCAAGAGGAAAAGCTAAGCTACAAAGAAGCTGCAAGACAATTTGATGTATCATCTGATACAATGGTTGCAAAATGGGAACGCATTTACCTTGAAGAAGGAAAGGAAGGTTTCTACATTGAACGCAGAGGGCGTAAGTCAATAGGTCGTCCACCAAAGTTGAAGAAAGAAGTTGAGGAAGACTTGATAGCAGAAGTACAACGTCTTCGTGCGGAAAATGCATACTTAAAAAAATTGAATGCCTTGGTTGCCGAGAGGGTATGGCAAGAGAAAAAGCACAAGTGATATGGGAACTGAGGCACGAACACAATATAGGTCTGCTCATTGATATTGCCAAGCTTCCTCGCAGCACCTACTACTATTACAGCAAACAATTTAATTCTCCAAAACCTGATAAATATGCTGAAATCAAAACTGAGATACGTCGCATTTATGATGAAAGCAAAGGACGTTACGGTTATCGAAGAATTACAAAAGAACTTAAGAAGAAATTTGTTATCAATCATAAAACTGTACAGAGATTAATGCATAAAATGGGAATATTCTGTCGTGTTCGTATGCGTAAGTATAATTCATACAAAGGAGATGTTGGCAAAATCGCACCTAATCTTCTGGAACGTGATTTTAAGGCAGATAAGCCGAATCAGAAATGGGTAACAGATGTTACAGAATTTGCACTATTTGGAATAAAGCTGTATCTATCACCTATTATTGATTTGTATAATGGCGAAGTTGTTTCGTATAATCTGAGTCGTCACCCGAATCTTGCACAGACAACAGATATGCTTGAAAAGGCATTTGCAAAAATTCCTGATAACACAAATCTTATCCTTCATTCAGACCAAGGCTGGCAGTATCAGCATAAACACTATCAAAAAATGCTTAAGAACAAAGGAATCAGACAGAGTATGTCACGAAAAGGCAACTGTCTTGATAACGCTTGTGCAGAAAACTTTTTCAGCCTGTTAAAGACTGAATTATTGTATTTGCAGGAATTTACATCCGTTGAGCATTTCATCACCGAACTTATGGAATATATTGATTGGTACAACAATAGGCGTATCAAACTTAAGCTTGATGGTCTATCTCCTGTTGAGTACAGACACAGAGTCGCATAACAAAAGCGACCAAGATTCCTCTTAGTCGATTTGCATAAATTATCCTTTTTAACTTTGTCTAACTTTTTGGGGTCAGTTCACTCTCACATAAGGCGGTTTATTTTTATTAACTTTAAACCAATTAAACGAGGGTTAACCGCTTACTGTGCGATGTCCTCTTTAATTATTATACTAAAATATAATTAATATGTCAAGTATACTATTGACTTTTTTGAAAAAAAGGTATATAATATAAAAAGAGATACCGTGCAGTAAGCGGTTTCTCTCAAGTTGTGAATGTTATAAAAATATGAGAGTCCACCTTATTGCAGTAAGGCGGACTTATTTTTTGTCTTTATCAGAACGGTATCTATCCATCAAATCAAGAATAAATCCTCCCAATGATGAAAAAGAACCAATACTTGTTATAATCAACATAAGTATTTCCATAGACAATTCCACCTCTTTTCCGAGAGTGGACTAAACCGCCTACCGATATGCACAGTATCCGTAACTATTATAATATATTTGTGGAATTTTGTCAATAAAAATCCCTTGACATTTTTCTGATTTAATTGTATAATATAAAAAAGCGATACTGTGCAGTAAGCGGTTTCTCTCAAGTTTTGAATGTTATAAAAATATGAGAGTCCACCTTATTCGCAGTAAGGCGGACTTATTTTTTGTCTTTATTAGAACGATATCTATCCATCAAATCGAGAATAAATCCTCCCAATGATGAAAAAGAACCAATACTTGTTATAATCAACATAAGTATTTCCATAGACAATTCCACCTCTTTTCCGAGAGTGGACTAAACCGCCTACCGATATGCACAGTATCTGTAACTATTATAATATATTTGTGGAATTTTGTCAATAAAAACATCTTGACATTTTTTCAATTCAAAGGTCAGCAGTAAATTTACTGCTGACCTTAAATTTTACTTGTTTTTTGCTGTAATTGTTTCAGAGCCTTTCTGAATTGCAATAGTTCCTGTTCTTACCATTTCAATTATTCCATAAGGCTTAATCATTTCTTCAAATCTTACAAGATGTGAATATTTGTCTGAAAGTTCAAGAGTCATTGTAGTAAGTGATATATCAAGGACTTTCGCTCCCATAATTTCACAGATTGTCATTACTTCTGAACGCTTTTCAGCTGTTACTGAAAGTTTTACCATAAGAAGTTCTCTTGCAAGAAGTTCATCTTTGTCAAGAGTCTTTACCTTAATAACTTCGATAAGCTTATTAAGCTGTTTTTCAAGCTGTTCAAGAGTATAGTCATTGCCGTCTGCAACGATAGTAATTCTTGAAACTGCAGGATTATCAGTGATACCTACTGCAAGGCTGTCAATATTAAAGCCTCTGCGTGAAAACAATCCTGTAATTCTTGAAAGTACTCCAGCGTGATTTTCTACAAGTATTGATATAGTTCTTTTCATTTTGTTTTGACCTCCGATTTATTATAATGTGCTTTCGTCTGGTGAAACCATACATTCGATAAAGAATGGAGTTTCAGCATTAAGCATTTTATCAATTGCCTCATCGATTTCATCAGGGCTTGTTATTCTTAATGCAGGGATTGAATAAGCATTTGCAAGAGTGATAAAATCAGGGCTTCCGTCAAGATGTACAGCCATCTGTCTGTCGCTGTATATTTTAGTCTGGAGTTCTCTTACCATTCCAAGACGTCTGTTAGTCATAACAATCATTTTTACAGGGATATTATGCTGCATAATTGTACCAAGTTCCATCATCTGCATCTGGAAAGAGCCATCACCGCATATTGCTATAACCTGTGAGTCGGGAGCAGCGAGTTTAGCACCTTGTGCCGCAGGGATAGAATATCCCATAGTACCCATACCACCGCTTGTTATGAATTTTCCACTCTTAACTTTGAAATAGTTTGCAGTCCATATCTGATTTTGTCCAACGTCAGCAGAAACTATTGTATTTTCTGGAGCTTTGTCAGCAAGTCTGCATATGAAATCCTTAGGATTTATAAAGCCCTGTTCAGGCTGTTTGAAATCGGGAGTTTTTCTGTCAGCAGAAAGTTCATTAAGCCATTCTGTATACTTTACAGGCTTCATAACTTCTGAAAGCTGATTAAGAATTATTTTTGCATCGCCTACAAGTGGAATATCAGTTTCAATATTTTTACCTATTTCAGCAGGGTCTATGTCGATATGAATTATTTTAGTTGTTTCAGCAAGGAAATTTGGTGAAGTTATAGCTCTGTCACCAACTCTTGCACCGATAAGTATAAGAAGGTCGCATTTATGTACAGCACCATTTGCAATAGGAAGACCGTGCATACCAATCATACCGAAATTGAGAGGGCTGTCACTTCTTATTGCACCAATGCCCATCATAGTAGTTACAACTGGAATATCGTGAGATTCTGCAAATGTTTTAAGTTCTTCACAAGCATCAGCCGAGAAAATTCCTCCACCTGCACATATGAGAGGTTTTTCAGCATCGGCAATAGCTTCAGCAACCTTTTTAACCTGGAAAGGATTACCCTTTGAAGATGGCTTATATGATTTAATTTCAACTTTTTCTGGATAGTTGAAATCTATCATAGTTTTCTGAACATCAAAAGGAACGTCAATCAATACAGGGCCTTTTCTGCCTGTTCCTGCAATATGGAAAGCCTTTTTGAAAATCATAGGGAGTTCATCAGCATCTTTTACAAGAAAACTATGCTTTACGAATGGTTCAGCAGAACCTGTAACATCGGCTTCCTGAAAAACATCTCTGCCAATCTGGTCAGTAGAAACCTGGCCTGTGATTACTACAAGAGGAACTGAATCGGCATAAGCAGTAGCGATTGCAGTTATAAGGTTAGTAGCTCCTGGGCCGGATGTAGCTATACAAACGGCAGGTTTTCCTGTAACTCTTGCATAACCGTTTGCAGCGTGACCGCCATTCTGCTCCTGTCTTATGAGGATATGTCTTATTTTTTCGCTTTTATAAAGATAGTCATAAAATGGGCATATTGCCGCACCCGGATAACCGAATACAACGGAAATACCTTCCATTTCAAGACATTTTACCATAGCTTCAGCTGTTTGAATCAAAATTAGCACCGCCTTAAATTATTTTTATATTTTATTATACCATATTATTAACATATAAATTTTAATAATCTGTTAAAATTTATGACATCATAATATAATACTGATTTTCTGTTTTAAAAATTACCATTACATTATTATTGAATATGCAGTATTCTGTTTCATTTGACAATGCATATGCATTAAAAAGAACGGAATAACATTCTGTAAAAGTTTCTGATATGTATGAGCCATCTTTTTCAAATGATAATTCATCGAGCTGTTCCTTATAAGATGTGGCATAATCGGGAATATTATTGTTTTGAAAATCATCTTCCGAAAGAATCTCAAGTTCAAGTTTTGAGTATGTAAAATCTCCGTTAGTAATCTGGCAAAGATTTTCTTTGTTTTTTTCAAGCAAAGTTTTTAATGTATAATTTTCCTGTGAAAGATATTCATTAAGATGGTCTTTATATATAGGAACAAGCATTTTTTCATAAGTTTCAGTATCGCAATTATGCATTGCTGATAAATATTGAGTTATCTGTGATACACATTCTTCTGAAAGTTCTGAGGAATTATAAACAACCTGAATATTATTAAAAACAGGATTATCAGTTGAAATTTCAGTATTCTGAATATCAGAAATCATAACGGAATTTTCAGCACTTTCGATTGTAGTTACTGGAATTTCAGCAGTCTGCACAGAATTTTCAGATAATACAGTTTCAGAAACAGATGTATTTTCAGAAATACTCTCTGATAATGATGTTTCTGAATTTAAAGTTGTTTCTGAATTTTCAGTAACAGTTGAAATTTCAGTTGTTTCAGATGATAAAATTTCAGTAGTTTCTAAAGTTACAGATGGAATATCAATATTTTTAACAGAATTTGTATCTTTTTCATTACAGCCTGTAAAAGATACAATAAAAAGCAAGGATAATACAGAGATTATCATAAGTTTTTTCATATATTCTCCTTAATAAACAGAACAGGGAACGCTGTATTTTATACAATAACGCTCCCTGTGAATAAGTTATAGTTAATTCTGCAAATTCATAAAGAAACGCAGTTTATAAATTAGTCGTTGAGTTCACCATTCCAGCTGTAAAGCTTTCTGAGTTCAGCACCTACAGCTTCAAGCTGATGTTCCTTACCCTGAGTTCTACAAGCGTTGAAGTGTGGACGACCGCACTGGTTTTCAAGAATCCACTTCTTAGCAAATGTACCATCCTGAATTTCTTCAAGAACCTTCTTCATTTCCTTCTTAGTTTCATCTGTGATAAGACGCTTACCTGTTTCGTAGTCACCAAATTCAGCAGTATCAGAAATTGAGTATCTCATTCTCTGGAATCCACCCTGATAGATAAGGTCAACGATAAGCTTCATTTCGTGGATACATTCAAAGTATGCATTCTGTGGGTCATAACCAGCTTCAACAAGAGTTTCAAAACCAGCCTTCATAAGAGCAGTTACACCACCACAGAGAACAGCCTGTTCACCGAAAAGGTCAGTTTCTGTTTCACACTTGAAAGTTGTTTCAAGAACACCAGCTCTTGAGCCACCGATACCAGCAGCATATGCAAGACCGATTTCCTGAGCGTCACCAGTAGCGTCCTGATGTACAGCGATAAGACAAGGAACACCCTTACCAGCTTCATATTCATAACGTACAGTGTGACCAGGTCCCTTAGGAGCAACCATAATTACGTTAACATCAGCTGGTGGAACGATACAACCGAAATGAATGTTGAAACCGTGAGCGAAAGCAAGAGTTTTACCTGCTGTGAGATTTGGTTCAATGCTTTCCTTGTAGATAGCAGCCTGTTTTTCATCAGGAAGAAGAATCATAATAAGGTCAGCAGCCTTTGCAGCGTCAGCAGCAGTCATAACTTTAAGACCAGCCTTTTCAGCTCTTTCCCACGATTTTGAACCTTCATAAAGACCAACGACAACATTTACGCCACTGTCGTGAAGATTTCTTGCGTGAGCGTGACCCTGTGAGCCGTAACCGATAATAGCAACAGTTTTGCCATTAAGCTTGTTTAAATCACAATCCTGTGAATAATAAATTTTAGCCATTTTAAAATTCCTCCGAAAAAATATAAATTGACATTTCTGAGAATGTCCGCTAAGAATAATTATAACTGTTTAACAGTGAATTGTCAAGAAAAAACAGACTTTTTAAATGAAAAAGTCTGTTTATGTTTTATATGCATAATGACGAAATGAAAAGATACTATATTTTGTATTGTATTTTCCGGGAGATATACTTTGGG
>JAZKXQ010000001.1:0-4750 GCA_045611725.1 Oscillospiraceae bacterium | reverse complement strand
ATATAATATTGCACAATAATATTATGGAATACAAGGGATTTATGTTATTTAATAATAGAATAAGTTTCAATATGGTTACATAAAGTCTATTGTCATATTGTTACAATATTTTGTTGATATTTAGGCATATTAAACAATTTTTTTGGATAATGCCCTTTATGAAAGATTTTGAAAACATTGTTTTTATGCACTTTGAACCATTGACATTAAGTTTCTACAGCTGTATACTTATTAATAGTGCTAAAAAAATGGAGGAAAATAAAAAATATGAACAATGAGATTTTTGAAAAATCACCTATTCCAAAGGCAGTCTTTACACTTGCCATACCTACAGTATTAAGTATGCTGGTAACTATTATCTACAATATGGCTGATACTTTCTTTGTAGGGCAGACAAACGATGCCAATCAGGTTGCCGCAGTATCTCTTACAATGCCTTTATTTTCTATATTTATGGCTTGTGGAAATCTTTTCGGAATGGGAGGAAGTTCGTTTATATCACGCTCTATGGGACAGGGCGACAAGAAAAAGGCAGGTAATATTTCCAGTTTCTGTTTTTATGCCTGTATCTTATTCGGTCTGATAATGGGAGCTGTTTTTTTAATATTTATGACTCCTATTCTTAAAATTATAGGTGCAAGTCCCGAAACAGAAGATTTTGCAAGAGAATATACAACGTGGATTGCAGGAGGTGCTGTTCTTGTAGTCCTTGCCAACTCACTTTCAAATATTGTAAGAAGTGAGGGTGCTGCAAAGGACGCTATGATTGGTATGATGATTGGTACAGTTGTGAATATAATTCTCGACCCGATTATGATACTTGAAACCATTCAGATAAAATCATTTTCAATTCCTGGTTTAGGTATGGGCGTAGGCGGTGCTGCTTTTGCTACTCTTTTAGGAAATTTGTGTTCAGTACTTTATTATGTGTTTTACATAATTAAAAAGAGTGAAATTCTTTCAATATCCATAAAAGATGTTAGAATTTCCGAGGGAATTGCAAAAAATGTATTTATAATAGGTATTCCTGCATCTTTTAATAACCTTCTTATGAGTCTTTCAAATATAATTCTTAATAATCAGCTTGCAGGTTATGGAGATGACGCAGTAGCTGCAATGGGAGTTGCTTTAAAGGCTAATATGCTTGTAGTATTTCTTCAGATGGGTATTGCTATGGGTATTCAGCCTCTTGTTGGGTATAATTTCGGTGCTGGAAATTATAAACGTATGAAAGATGTTATGAAATTTGCAGCACTTTGTACAATAATTATCGGAAGCGTTCTTACTGCGGTATATTTCTTCAATGCAGAATCAATAATAAAAATCTTCATAGATGATAATGAAGTAATTGAATACGGCACAAAAATGATAAGAGCATTACAGCTTTCGGGACCTGTAATAGGAATAATGTTTGTATTTACATTTACATTCCAGGCTATCGGAAAAGCAATTCCATCACTTATACTTTCAGTAAGCCGTCAGGGTCTTGTATATATTCCGGCAGTAATTATTCTTAATAAGATTATAGGAATTGATGGAATTATATATTCTCAGCCTATGTCAGATATTGCTTGTCTTATATTTTCAATAATAATGTTTACAATAATAAGCAAAAGCCTTAAAGAACCAATAAAGAATGAAGTTTAATAAATAAAAAGGAGTTTCTATGGAATACAGAATTTCAGATAATGACATTATAATAAAAAAACAGGATTTTGAACTTGATGATACACTTGACTGTGGACAGGCTTTCAGATGGGAAAAGACTGAAAAAGGATATAAAGGGTATTTTTACAATAATTATCTTGAACTTGAAGAAGAAAACGATACAATAATATTCAAGAATACATCTGAAAAGGACTTTAATGAAATATGGACTGAATATTTTGATTTCAACACTGATTATTCAGAACTTAAAAATCTTTTTTCAAAAGATGAAACTATGAAAAAAGCCTGTGAATACGCAAAAGGAATAAGACTGCTTAAACAAAATTCCTGGGAAACAGTATGCTCCTTTATAATCTCCCAGAATAATAATATACCAAGAATAAAGAAAATTATTTCTGAAATGTGCAGATATTATAACGGATTTCCTACAGCTGAAACTCTTGCAGGAGAAACTCCGGAAAGTATAAATTTTCTTAAAACAGGATTCAGAGCAAAATATATAATAGACGCATCTGAAAAAGTCGCATCGGGAAAAATCAATCTTGAGGAAATTTCAAAAATACCTCTTGAAAATGCCCGAAAAGAGCTTATGACCGTGAAAGGAATAGGCACTAAGGTTGCAGATTGCATATTGCTTTATGGAATGTACAGAACAGATGCTTTTCCTGTCGATGTGTGGATAAAAAGAGCTATGGCTGAATATTATCCCGATGGATTTCCAGAATATCTTGATAAATATAAAGGAATAGCACAGCAATATCTTTTTCATTATATAAGAACTAAAAAAGTCTGAGAAGATTTCTTCTCAGACTTTTTGTTTACTAATCAGAATTTGATATATTTTTTAAATAACATTCAAGACTACTTATAAGCTCCGAAGCCTTTTCTCCATTTTTTTCATTATGCTTTAAAGCTTTAATTTCATCACATAACTGTTTTAACATTTTACTTCCTGTTTCAAATCCTGCCTCTGACATTCTTTTTGAAAGATTTAAAAGATTTTCATACATATCAGCACTGATATTTTTAAATCCTGTAAATGATATATCCGAAAGCATTTCTTCAAGCTGAATACTTATTTTTTCCATAAAACACCTCAATCAAAATAAAAGCTCTTTATTCCATCATCATTAACAATACTTATAGGTATAAAAATATTGTCTATGTATCTGCATACAAAGAATTTGCCGTTCTGAATACCTTTTCTTGCAAGAGTTTCCATATATGAAACGGCATTTTTATTCTGATTTGTCCACATTATTTCACATTCATAAAATTTTTCTCCGTCTGAAAGTACAAATTCAAGCACCTGTTGGGTTTTATTGTAATTTATTTCTGTAAATCTGTCAGCATATATTATACATACCTTTTCAGTCTGTTTTACAGAAAAATAATCATAATTATTTTCTTCAAGCATATATTTTTCGGGCGAAAGGTTTAAATTGCCTATATTCGCTGTGGTAGTACAGCCAAACACATTCATTACTGTATTTTTTGAGGAAGAAATTCTTCCCAAAGGATTTGTTTTACAATTAAAAAGCTTAAAGGCTGAACCTGAAATACTAACCATTGAAGCGTAATTCTGCCAGTGTTCGTGACTTTTAAAGCTTCTTGTAAGGCTGTCAATATCATTAAAATTCTTTGTATTTTCGTGAATATATGCAAGACTTGAGGAATATGTATACAGCTTGTTATCATCATTACAGTAAAGAAACGAGGTAATTCCTGCATATCCCGATTTTGTACTCCACGGATACGCTCCAAGACCTGTAAATGTAAGTATTCCCCTATCCTCATACCCAGAAGAAGTATCTGTACAGAGAATTTTCAGCATTTCATATGAATCCTTATTTTTTATAACAGCTCTTGAAGTATTATAAATTCTTGAAAGAGTATGAAAGGCATTTACTGAAACAAATTCAGTACTTTTCTGGAGCATTTTTTCAATATCTGAAGAAACTGTTCTTAACATAAGCGAAATATTATTATGAACTGTATTTTCTCCCTTTACAGAAAGCTGTACTGCGACATCAATATCGCTTTCATTACAGTTTATAAAGCCTTTCTGCATTATTGAAGATATAAATTTCATAACTTCTTCAAGATATAAAGAATTTATTTCTATAATTTTTTCTGGTTCAGTCTTGATTTCCTCAATTTTTTCCTCAACAGGATTTTCCGATATTTCAACAGATGTATCCTGTGCTGAAACTTCACATTCACTTATTATTATTAATGCTGTTATGATATGACGGCATACTGTTTTTGATTGACAACTGCATAAAAATTCCGTAAAATCTTCTTTAATGGAAGATTCAATATCATTGAACTTAACTTTTATGATTCCGTCATTGTATGAAATTTCAGCCTTTTCTATCGTTTCAGCGTCTTTTACTCCCCTTTTATATATTCCCTTGTTTGAAATTTTTATAAGATTTTCTTCTGTTATCTTTGGTTTAATGCAAGATATTTTCTGTTCACAGCCGTTATCTGCTATGATATTACATTGCCTATCCATTCAGCCAATCCCTCCGGTGTAACTGCACATACTTCCGCCCCACGTTTAGCCATTGCCTCTGCTGCTCTCCTGTCATAACAGGGTGATGCTGAATAATCCAGTGCAGGAAGTACAAAAAATTTCGCTCCCGACTCAACAATATCCTTGCAGGAGCTGTACATAAGCCTATAATCATTCCCGTCATAAAGGTCGCTTATGAGTATTACTATTGATTTATGAGGTGCTGTCATTAATTTCTGTCCATAGCACAAGGCTTTGTAAATGTCAGTACCTCCCCCAAGCTGAACTTTAAGCAAAGTTTCAACAGGGTCTGAAATGTAATCGCTCAAATCAACTATATTGGTATCAAAAATTACAAGTTTTATGCTTATAAACGGAAGTTTTGAAAAAATTGAAGCCATAACTGCTGAATATATTACTGAATCTGTCATACTTCCACTTTCATCAACGAGAATTATTATATCCCAAGGATTATATTTTTTAACATTTGCATCAAAATACAGCCTTTGAGGAATTATTGTTTTATATTCGGGACTGTAATGTTTAAGATTTCTTTCAACAGTT